>NZ_JBFUBK010000012.1:0-84393 GCF_056405815.1 Pseudomonas sp. P1_F1_2
TCACTCGACAGCTGCTACAGAGATATGTGTACACCTGTAGCAGCTGTCGAGTGAAACGAGGCTGCGTGCTTTTTGCATCATCACTGCATTTATGGCTGGACGACAGCACCCGGCACCAACGGCAGCTCCAGGCTGGCAATAAACCCGCCCTGCGGATGATTGGCCAGCACCAGGCTCCCGCCGTGCCGTTCTGCCGCGCGGCGCGCAATGGCCAATCCAAGGCCATGCCCGGCGGCTGTCTGCCCCGGAGCCCGATAAAACGGCTCACCCAACTGGTTCAAATACTCGGCGCTTACACCCGGCCCATGGTCACGCACGCTGACCACAATCCGCTCGCCCTGACGCACGGCCTGCATTTCAATCGACTGCCCAACCGGGTTAAAACGCTGAGCATTGCGCAGCAGATTGTCGAGGGCGCGCTCGATCATCGTCGGCCAGCCTTTGAGGTTCAGTTGCGGCTCAGCCTCAAGACGCACGTTCTGCTCCGGCGAGCCCAGTTGCGCATCTTTGTGTAGCGTATTGAGTAGCGCGCTGAGGTCGACCTCTTCGGCGCTGGCGTTGTCGGCGTCGACCCGCGCCAGCACCAGAATTTCGCTGATCAACGCTTCCAGCCGGTCACATTCTCGGGTCAGGCGCGGCCAGAGTTTCTCCCGTTCTTCAGGGGTGGCCCGTTCAGCCAGCGCCAGTGCAATGCGCAGCCGGGCGAGCGGAGAGCGCAATTCGTGCGATACATCGCGAAGGAGTTGCCGTTGGCTACCGATCAGACTTTGCAGGCGTGAGCCCATGCGATTGAAGTCGTTGGCCAGTACGCCGAATTCATCGCGGCGATTGGCCAGTTTCACCAGGCTGTTCTGCTGATAGGTGGTTTGCCCCAGGTCATGCACTGCGCCGCGCAGACGACTGAGCGGGCGGGTGATCGACAGCGTGACGAACAAGCTGAACAAGGTCAGCACCACCAGCGCTATGCCCAGCGCACTCAACGGCCACAACAGGCTTTCGCGGTGCCATGAATCCAGTTCGGGGTGCGGGATGCGATAGATCAGCAGGTAGGTATCGCCGGTCTTTTCGCTGGTGTATTCCGCGGTCAAACGACGCCATGGCAGGCGCCGGTCATCGTTGTTCTGCCGCGCTTCGAACGCCGCAGCACGACGAGGGAAGGTGCCTCGAACTACCGGGTCACCGCTCTCGTTCAGCACCTGAACGTCAATGTGATATTGACGTTTACGCTGTTCCAGAATGTCCTGAGCGGCTTCTTCACCCTGGGATTCGTAGGTTTGTGTCCATTGTTCGGCCAAGGTATTGAGGCCCGGATGGCGACTGAGAATCCACGCGTCCTGGTTGAGCATATGCCCCAGCAGAATGGAAAGCCCTGCCACCAGAGCGATGGCCAGCCAGAAACTGGCCAGGATACGCCAGAACAATGAGCGCACAGAAAATCCTCAAACAAACGCAAATCCATGTGGGAGCGAGCAAGCCCGTTCTCACATTTGACTAAATGGAGCAGACCCAACGGGGTTGAGCCGTTGGGTCCGGGGTTAGCGCATTATTGCGCTTTTTGCGGTTGTTGCGCTTTCCAGGCCTTGAATTCGGCCCATTCGGCGCGACGCTCAGCCTGCTTTTTCTGGATCTCGTCGAATTTCTTCTGTTGATCCGGCTTCAGTACGGCGCGCACATCGGCTTCGGCTTTCTGATGTTTGGCGGTCATTTCGTCTTTCAAGGCTTTCTGGTCAGCCGGGGAGAGTTTCTCCAGGTATTTGTCGACCAGTTGCTTACGCTCGTGCATCTGTTCGCCCATGATCTTGCGGATCTGCTCGCGCTGTTCGCGGCTCAGGTCCAGCTGGCTGTACGGGCCTTTACCGTGCATGCCGTGCATCTGACCGCCGTGGCGCGAGCCGTCCATCGAGCCATCCATCGGGCCGGTGCCTTCAGGCATGGCCATGGCAACGGTCGGCAGGGCGGCAGCAAACATCAGAGCGATAAGAGTCTTGCGCATGGTGAATCTCCTTGTCTCGTTCCCGGTACGTTCCGGATGAGTACAGATTACGCAGATCAAGGTCAGCGGCGGTCAGCGGAACGTAAAGCTTGGGTAAAGACGGGGTTGTACTGACCTGACAACTCCACCACCTTTTGCACACGCACGCCCCGTGTAGCAGCTGTCGAGCCTGCGAGGCTGCGTTCGGCGGCGTAGCCGTCGTGAAATCAGGCGCTACATTTTTCAGGTAAACCGCGTTGTCGGGTTTACGACTGCTGCGCAGCCGAACGCAGCCTCGCAGGCTCGGCAGCTGCTACACGCTTCAGAGGCTGTAGTAGTAGCCGCGGCTACGCAGGGCAACGATGCGAGGACGGCCGTCGGGGTGTGGGCCGATTTTTTTACGCAGGTTACTGACGTGCATGTCCAGACTGCGGTCGTACAGGGTCAGCTTGCGGCCCAGGGCAATCTGCGCCAGCTCCTGTTTGTCCAGCGGCTCGCCGGGTTGCTTGAGCAGGGCTTCAAGCAGGCGGCTTTCGGAGACGGTGAGGGTGAACTCCTGTTCATCGATGCTGACCACGCCACGCACCGGGCTGAAACACAGATCTCCCAGTTCCATCTGGCTGGACACGGCCGCCGGATGGCTGCGGCGCAACACGGCGCGCAGACGGGCTGTCAGTTCTCGTGGGTCGCAGGGTTTGGCCAGATAATCATCGGCGCCCAGTTCCAGGCCGAGAATGCGGTCCAGTGGCTCACCGCGTGCTGAAAGCATCAGCACCGGCAAGTCCGGGTGATCGCTGCGCAATTGCTTGAGCAATTCCAGACCGCTGCCGTCCGGCAGCATGACGTCCAGCACCACGGCGGCCGGGGAGGTTTCGGCCAGCGCGCGGCGGGCACTATGGCCATCGTGGCAAGCGCGGACCTGAAAGCCTTCCTGGCTCAACCAACTGACCAGGAGCTCGCACAGTTCCTGGTCATCATCAATTAGTAACAGCTCGCTCATGAATCACTCAATTCAGCCATTGCCGACGTTTTCTGGTGGCACCACTGGCGAAGATACCGCAGAGCAGGGCCAATAGCGCTACTCCACCGCCGATAACAAACCACTGCTGCTGATCAGACAGAAAGCGTGGCAGCGGACTGCTGGCCTGCGCTTCCTTGAGTTGCAGCTTGAGGCGCTGATTCTCCTGGYGCAACCGGCTCAGTTGAGCGCTTTCGCGTTCGCCATCGGTAGTTTGCAATTGTTTGCTCAGTTCTTCTCGTTGTTGTTCGCTTGCCTTCAAGCGCTGCTGCAACTCGCTGATCTGGCTGCCGGCGCTCAGGGACAGCGGCGTCGAATTACCGCCCTCGACGCCTTCTTCACCATGAGCCGGGGCCATGATCGACAACGTCACCAACAACAGACACAACGGACCCTTGCGCATCGCGACTCCTGATTCCAATCGAGTAATTGGGCAGGTTATCGGCAGGCAAACGAGAATAATGAGCGATTGAGAGCGCGATGAACCGACAAGGTTCACCGCGCGGGGGCATTTGTGGGGGAAAGTTACGGCAGGACTTGCTTGAACGGCTTGACCAGAACGTTGGCGTAGACGCCTGCCGCGATGTACGGATCTGCGTCGGCCCAGGCCTGTGCGGCGCTCAGGGAATCGAATTCGGCAACGATCAGGCTGCCGGTAAAACCCGCCGCGCCCGGATCATTGCTGTCGACCGCCGGGTGTGGACCGGCCAATACGATGCGGCCTTCGCCCTTGAGCACTTGCAGGCGCTCAAGGTGGGCAGGGCGCGCGGCCAGTCGGGCTTCCAGGGAGTTGGCGACGTCTGTGGCAATGATTGCGTAAAGCATGTCAGTCCTCGGTTTTTGGCGTTGTGGTATCGGCGTCGTGCAGGTGGCGGGACAGGTAAATGCCCTGGCCGACCAGGAACAGCAGCGTCATGCCCAGGCTGCCGAAGACTTTGAAGTCGACCCAGTAGTCCTGATAGGTAAACGCGACGAACAGGTTGGCGGCACCGCAAAACAGGAAAAAGGCGATCCAGGCGATGTTCAGACGCGTCCAGACCGGTTCCGGCAGGGTCAGCGCGTGGCCCATGATGCGTTTGATCAACAGGCTGTCACCGATGAAATGGCTGCCAATGAATGCCAGGGCAAACAACCAGTTCACCACCGGCGCTTTCCACTTCAGGAAGGTTTCGCTGTGGAACGCCAGGGTCAGGCTACCGAAGACCAGGCAGGCGATGAGCGTCAGCCACTGGCTCTTTTCAAGCTTGCGCTGCTTGATGAACAGCGTGCCGTAAACCACCAGGGAGCTGATGATCAGCATCGCGGTGGCGCTGTAAATACCGCCTACAGTCAATTCATGACCGCCGATGTCGACGACCCGTGGATCGAGTTTGAAGACGATGAAAAACAGCAGAAGCGGGATGAAATCGATGAATTGTTTCACAGTGGCAGCCAGAAGCAGGATGTGGCGGCATAATAACAAACATATGGGCGCGCGATAGCGCCAGCTGATTTGAGGTAACAAAGTCCTGTGAATGTTGATTTGCACTGCCATAGCACGGCCTCCGATGGCGCCCTGGCGCCTGCGGTACTGGTTGCGCGTGCGTTCGAGAAAGGCGTGCGAGTCCTGGCCTTGACCGATCACGATACCCTCGAGGGCCTTGATGAGGCCCGCACCGCGGCGACGGCGCTGGGGATGCAGCTGGTCAACGGCGTCGAATTGTCCTGCACCTGGGGCGGCGCGACCATTCACGTATTGGGTTACGGGTTTGATGTAAACGCGCCGGCGTTGGTCGAGGCGATTGCAAAGTTGCACGATGGCCGATGGCTGCGATCCGAGGAAATTGGCCGAAAACTCGCATTGAAAGGCATGCCGGGCGCGCTGGACGGTGCCCGGGCTATACAGCAGGAACTGGGCGACAGCGGCAACGCGCCGGCCCGCCCGCACTTCGCCGACTGGATGGTGCGTGAAGGGTATGTAAAGGATCGCGCCGAAGCCTTCCGCAAATGGTTGGGCGCCGGCAAGCTGGGCGACGTCAAGCAACACTGGCCGACCCTGGAAGAGACCGTCGAAACCCTGCGCGCGGCGAAGGCCTGGGTCAGCCTGGCGCATCCCTGGCATTACGATTTCACACGCAGCAAGCGTCGTCGGCTGATTTCTGACTATATTCAAGCCGGGGGCCATGCGATTGAAGTGGTCAATGGCCATCAGCCCGCCGAGCAAGTGGGCAGCCTGGCGATTCTTGCTCGCGAGTTCGGTCTGCTGGTCAGCGCCGGCAGTGATTTTCATGGCCCTGGAGGCTGGTCCGAGATCGGTGAATACCGACCTCTGCCGGAGGATCTGCCACCACTGTGGTGTCGATTCAAACATGACCCAATTATTGCCGCCGTCTGAACAGGTAGAAAATGTGAGTCAATTTTTCCAGATTCATCCGGAAAATCCGCAAGTGCGCCTGATCAAACAGGCGGTCGAGATCATCCGCAAGGGCGGGGTGGTGGTTTATCCCACGGACTCTTCCTACGCCATTGGTTGCCAGATCGGCGACAAGGTGGCCGTAGAGYGCGTGCGCCGTTTACGCGGGCTGGATGAAAAGCACAATTTCGCGCTGATTTGCTGCGACCTGTCGCAACTGGGCCTGTTTGCCAAAATCGATACCGGCACGTTCCGCCTGCTAAAGGCTCATTTGCCAGGGCCGTACACCTTTATTCTCAACGCCACCCGCGAAGTCCCGCGGCTGTTGTTGCACCCGAAAAAACGCACCATCGGCCTGCGTGTGCCAAGCCATCCGATTGCCCTGGCGCTGCTGGAGGAGCTCGGTGAGCCGTTGATGAGTGTGAGCCTGATCATGCCCGGTGAAACCGACCCGATGTTTGATCCCTATGAAATGCGCCAACTGCTTGAACATCAGGTCGACCTGATCATTGACGGCGGTTTCGGCGGGATCAAGGCGTCCACCGTGATCAATCTCGCCGACGGCGAGCCGGAAGTGATCCGCGTCGGTTGCGGCGACCCTGTGCCGTTCATGGCCGAGGCGTAGATGTCTGCAGTAGAACCTGTTGTCGACAGTCAAGCCGGAGCCCAGCAAGAGCTGCCCTTCGCGATGGTCTATGGCCAGGCAGTTCTGGAAATGCCGCTGGACCTGTACATCCCGCCGGATGCGCTCGAAGTGTTTCTCGAAGCCTTCGAAGGCCCGCTCGACTTGTTGCTGTACCTGATCCGTAAACAGAACATCAACATCCTCGACATCCCGGTGGCGGAAATTACCCGTCAGTACATGGGGTATGTCGAGTTGATGCAGTCGGTGCGCCTGGAACTGGCCGCCGAATACCTGGTGATGGCCGCGATGCTGGCCGAAATCAAGTCGCGGATGCTCTTGCCCCGCGCCGAAACCATTGAAGACGAAGAAGACGACCCGCGCGCCGAGCTGATCCGTCGTTTGCAGGAATACGAGCGCTTCAAGGCGGCCGCCGAAGGCATCGACGGCCTGAGCCGGGTCGGTCGCGATGTCGTCGTGCCCAAGCTGGATGCCCCCGAAGCCCGGGCGCGCAAGCTCTTGCCGGACGTGCGTCTGTCGGAGTTGCTGTTGTCCATGGCCGAGGTCCTGCGCCGGGGCGACATGTTCGAAAGCCACCAGGTCAGCCGCGAGGCGTTGTCTACCCGCGAGCGCATGAGCGATGTGCTGGACCGGCTCAAGGGCGGTGGTTTCGTGCCCTTTGTCGAGCTGTTCACGGCGGAGGAAGGGCGGCTCGGGGTAGTGGTGACCTTTATGGCAATCCTCGAACTGGTCAAGGAATCCTTGGTCGAGCTGGTGCAGAATGAGCCGTTCGCAGCGATCCATGTGCGGGCCCGAGCCGAATAACGAGTTGAATCATGAACCTGACTGAACCCCGCGAGCTGGCGCCACTGCTTGAAGCCTTTCTGTTGGCCTCGGGAAAACCGCAATCGCTTGAACGTCTGTTCGAACTCTTCGAAGAGGGCGAGCGACCAGAGCCGCCGGTCTTCAAGAAAGCGCTGACGATTTTGGCCAAGTCCTGTGACGGCCGCGCTTTCGAGCTGAAGGAAGTGGCGTCGGGCTACCGCCTGCAAATCCGCGAGAAATTTTCGCCGTGGGTCGGGCGCTTGTGGGAGGAGCGCCCGCAGCGTTATTCCCGCGCCATGCTCGAAACCATTGCCCTGATTGCCTATCGCCAGCCGATCACCCGGGGCGAAATCGAAGACGTGCGGGGCGTGGCGGTCAACAGCCAAATCGTCAAGACGCTGCTGGAACGTGAGTGGATTCGCATTGTTGGCTACCGCGATGTGCCCGGCAAACCGGCGATGTTTGCCACCACCAAGGCATTTCTCGACCACTTCAACCTGAAAAACCTCGACGATCTGCCGCCGCTGGCCGAACTGCGTGAGCTTGAACCGGACCCGGTTCTCGATTTCGACGACGCACCCGTGCCTGCCAGCCTGCAGGAATTGGCGGACGCCAGCGCCGAGCCGGAAGAACCCAAGGAAGAAACCAGTTTCCACACGTTGTTGCTGGAACTGGACACCATGGAGGAGGGGCTCAAGACTGATTTCGATGATTTGTTGCGTGACGGCGAGATGACCGCGGTTGAGCCGCTAATCGACAATGAGCTTCAGGTAGGGCCAGAAGCCACAGTCGAAGAAGAGCCGGAGCCGGAGCCAGAGCTTGAAGACGACGTGCTAGGCGTCGCCGAAGCTCGCGAAAAACTCCTGGCTGCCGTCGCGGCCCTTGAACAGCCGAAACCCGAGCCTGAGCCCGAGTTGAGCGACGAAGAAGCCGAAGCCCGGGCACTCGCCGAAGCCATCGAAGCCGAACGCCGCGAATTCGACGACTGACCCCAGTCCTGTAGGAGCCGAGCTTGCTCGCGATGACGTCAGCACATTCAACATCAAAGTGAATGGACGTCCGCTATCGCGAGCAAGCTCGGCTTCTACACAAGCTCAATACGCGTACGGTGCCACCGGTCGGCGGAAAAACCAGTAACGCTGTGATCATCAGCTAGTCTCTGATGCGAAATCGCCCGCATGAGCGTATGATTCGCGACCCTTCGGCGATCCCTTCGCCCAAGTGCACAGATTTACATCGCTTCAGGCAAAGCCTGAACAGACCACACCGGGAGGTGCCCAGATGAGTATCAACGACCAGAAAGACGACCAGGAAATCGGCCCAGCAGGCGAAAAACTGCAGAAAGTCCTCGCCCGTATCGGCGTCGGCTCGCGCCGTGACGTGGAAGCCTGGATCAGCCACGGCCGCATCAAGGTCAACGGCAAAGACGCCACGCTCGGTCAGCGTGTCGACATGCATGACGCCATCACCATTGATGGCAAGGTGATCAAGCGCGAAGAAGCCGCCGAGTCGGTACGCCGCGTGATCATGTACAACAAGCCCGACGGTGAAATCTGCACCCGTGTCGACCCCGAAGGCCGTCCGACCGTATTCGACAAGATGCCGCGCCCGAAAGAAGGTCGCTGGATCAACATCGGTCGCCTGGACATCAACACCACCGGCTTGCTGATGTTCACCACCGACGGTGAATTGGCCAACCGCCTGATGCACCCTTCCTATGAGATGGATCGTGAATACGCGGTACGTGTACGTGGCGAAGTTGATGACGAGATGATCGAGCGTCTGAAAGCAGGCGTTGTCCTCGAAGACGGCCCGGCCAAGTTCACCGACATCAAGCAAGCGCCAGGTGGTGAGGGTTTCAACCACTGGTACCACTGCGTGGTGATGGAAGGTCGCAACCGCGAAGTACGTCGCCTGTGGGAATCCCAGGGCCTGGTGGTCAGCCGTCTGAAGCGCGTGCGCTTCGGTCCGGTGTTCCTCAACTCCGACCTGCCGATGGGCCGCTGGCGCGAAATGAGCCAGTACGAAGTCGACATTCTGAGTGCCGAGGTTGGCCTGACGCCGGTCGCGATGCCACAGTTGAACGCCAAGAGCAAAGACAAGCTCGATCGTATGCAGCGTAAATCGTCGCGTCCGATGGGCAAGACCGAGCGCGTGCGTACGTTGCGTCCAGCGGCGGGTGCCCCGGCCACGGCGCGTGATTCTCGCGAGCCGCAGATCGAAGGCGAGCGCCCGGCCCGCAAACCTGCTGCACCTCGTGCAGACGGCGAGCGCGGTCCACGCACTCCACGCCCGGCCAACGGCCGCACTGAACGTGGCGAAGGCCGTGGTGCGCCAAGCGGCGGCCGCAGCGATCGCGGTGCTCCAGCCGGTCGCGGAACGCCAGTGGCAGACCGTCCTGCTGACACCAAGCGCCCGGCCAAGCCTGCGCCGAAGAAACGCCCGGGCATCGTCCTGGTCGACAAGGACGCACCATCGGGCAAGCGCCGCGGCGCGCCAGCCGGTTCGGGCCAGCGTCCGGGTTTCGGTCGTCGCAAACCTGAGTAATCGGTAAGCGCTGCATAAAAACGCCATCCCTCGGGATGGCGTTTTTTTTTGGCTGACTGATCGTTCCCACGTTCCGCGTGGGAATGCAGCCCGTCCCTTCAAAGCCGAACGCGGAGCCTCCGGTGAGCCATTCCCACGCGGAGCATGGGAACGATCGCGCCAATTGTGGGAGCGGGCTTGCCCGCGAAGGCGTCAGCTCAGGCTCCGCCATTTCCAGAATGGAAAACCGTCGTTACGCCCTGTAACGAATACTTTACGAAAACCACCCATTAACCCCATGAAACTCCCATCTCCCGGGAACTGTAAGAAAATTCTTCCATTTCGTGACCGCTCCATTCTCGCTCCAAGGCTCTCCCCCGCTTGTTTCAGCACGCCATGCAGGGTCAGATGCGCCGCATGCCTGTCGTGCAGGTGCATAACAAGAAGGAGGCGCAATGTACGCCGTGATTCATCTCCATCTCTCCCCGTGGGGCGATTTTTCAATCGTTCCCGTCGATGGCCCGCAAGGGTCTGACTCTCTATTTGCAGCCGCCCGGGACACTCGGGGCGGACACAGGCAATCCCGGCTTACAACACGCTGATCCAGCGGGTCTGGCAGCAGGGGGTTACGGGTGTACAATGCGCCGCGTTTTAACTGTGACCTCCTGCGCAAATGCGCAAACCTCAAGGCTACCCGTCTTGTTCACTCCGCCACGCCACGAGTGTGTCGGGTTCGATTTCGTCACAGATAAAAACAAACAGGTGACGCATGACCGTTGTAACTATGCAGAACGTGAGAGCCTTTTCATGAGTGGACAAAACTCGAATTCAGGCGAGCTGAAGCGCGGCCTGAAAAACCGCCACATTCAATTGATTGCCCTCGGTGGCGCGATCGGCACCGGTTTGTTCCTCGGCTCGGCCGGGGTGCTGAAGTCCGCCGGCCCGTCGATGATCCTCGGCTACGCCATCTGCGGCTTCATTGCCTTCATGATCATGCGCCAGCTCGGCGAAATGATCGTCGAAGAGCCCGTGGCCGGATCCTTCAGCCACTTCGCGCACAAATACTGGGGTGGTTTCGCCGGCTTCCTGTCGGGCTGGAACTGCTGGATCCTGTACATCCTGGTGGGCATGTCGGAGCTGACCGCAGTCGGCAAATACATCCACTACTGGGCACCGGACATCCCGACCTGGGTTTCGGCAGCCGGGTTCTTCGTCCTGATCAACCTGATCAACCTGGCTAACGTCAAAGTCTTTGGCGAGGCCGAATTCTGGTTCGCGATCATCAAGGTTGTGGCCATCGTGGGCATGATTGCCCTGGGCAGCTACTTGCTGGTCAGCGGTAACGGCGGCCCGCAAGCGTCGGTCAGCAACCTGTGGTCCCACGGTGGTTTCTTCCCGAACGGTGTCAGCGGTCTGGTGATGGCCATGGCGATCATCATGTTCTCCTTCGGTGGCCTGGAAATGCTCGGTTTCACCGCAGCAGAAGCGGACAAGCCGAAAACCGTGATCCCGAAAGCCATCAACCAGGTGATCTACCGGATCCTGATTTTCTACATCGGCGCGTTGGTCATTCTGTTGTCGCTGACGCCATGGGACGCCCTGCTGACCACCCTGAATGCATCAGGTGATTCCTACAGCGGCAGCCCGTTCGTACAAGTGTTCTCGATGCTCGGCAGCAACACCGCCGCGCACATCCTCAACTTCGTGGTATTGACCGCGGCGTTGTCGGTGTACAACAGCGGCACCTATTGCAACAGCCGCATGCTTCTGGGCATGGCCGAGCAGGGCGATGCGCCGAAAGCCTTGTCGAAGATCGACAAGCGCGGCGTGCCGGTGCGTTCGATCCTCGCTTCGGCCGCGGTGACGCTGATTGCGGTGTTGCTGAACTACCTGATCCCGCAAAATGCGCTGGAACTGTTGATGTCACTGGTCGTCGCGACCCTGGTCATCAACTGGGCGATGATCAGTTTCTCGCACTTCAAATTCCGCCAGCACATGAACAAGACCAAACAAACGCCGCTGTTCAAGGCGCTGTGGTACCCGTACGGGAACTACATCTGCCTGGCGTTCGTGGTGTTTATCCTGTGCGTGATGCTGCTGATTCCGGGGATCCAGATCTCGGTGTACGCGATTCCGGTGTGGGTCGTGTTCATGTGGATTTGCTACGGCATCAAGAACAAGCGCAGTGCGCAGCATGCGCTCCAGGCTTCAGTGAAATAACGCCGTACGCAAAAACAATAAACCCGGCCAATGTGCCGGGTTTGTTGTTTTCAGGGTTCACACAAAACCCCTGTAGGAGCATGGCTTGCCCGCGATTCAGGCACTGCGGTTTACCAGGTACACCGCGTTTTCGTTCATCGCGGGCAAGCCATGCTCCTACAGGGGCGCGTTGCACCGGTCTATTCGCGGTATCCTGCGCACTCTGAACCCGGACGCTTTTACATGCTGGTAATTTCCAACAACGTGCATCTGCCGGATGCCGAGATCGAGTTGACGGCCATTCGCGCTCAGGGTGCCGGCGGGCAGAACGTCAACAAGGTTTCCAGCGCCGTGCATCTGCGTTTCGACATTCCGGCCTCGTCCTTGCCCGAGTTCTACAAGGAGCGGTTGCTGGCACTGCGCGACAGTCGCATCACCAGCGAAGGTGTGTTGATCATCAAGGCCCAGCAATACCGCACGCAGGAGGCCAATCGCGCCGATGCGCTGGAACGGCTGACCGAACTGATCCTCAGCGCGACCAAAGTCGAAAAGAAGCGCCGCCCGACCAAACCGACGCTGGGTTCAAAAAAGCGTCGGCTCGAATCGAAGAGCCAGCGCGGGAGTATCAAGGCCGGACGCGGCAAGGTCGATTTTTAACGCGACTCACGCGCTTCGCGTTGCTTCGGTGCTTGCCGGTACAAGTAAATGCTCAGCATCAAACCGCTCAACGCGGCGAGGGCGGCGAACAGGAAGATCGAGGCAAAACCAAATCCGGCCGCAATGGCCCCCGCCAGCGGTCCGGTAATCCCCAGCGACAAATCAATGAACAACGAATAAGCACCGACGGCCGCGCCACGGCTGGAGGCCGGCACCAGGTTGACCGCTTCCACGCCCAGCGCTGGAAACACCAGCGAGAACCCGAAACCGCTCAGCGCCGCGCCAGCCAACGCCCAATGGGCGTCCGGTGCCAACCACAGTAGCAACAAGCCCAGGGTTTCCACGGACAGGCAGGCAATCGCCACGCGAAAGCCGCCGAGGCGGTTGATCAAGTTGCCGAACAGCAAGCGTGCACCAATGAAGCTGGCGCCAAACAAACTCAGGCACAACACCGCGTTGTCCCAGTGTTGCGTGGCGTAATACAAGGTGATGAAGGTGGCGATGGTGCCGAAGCCAATCGAGCCCAGCGCCAGGCCGCAACCATGCGGCAACACGCGCCCCAGCACATGCATGAACGGCAGGCGTTCGCCGACCACGATCGGCGCAGCGGTTTTTGGCCAGGCCAGTGCCAGGCCAAGAATGGCCAGCAGCACAATGCTCACGCCCATGCTCCACAAGCCCAATTGATGGACCAACAGCACACCCAACGGCGCGCCGACGGCCAATGCGCCGTAGCTGGCGATGCCGTTCCAGGAAATCACCTTGGCGGTGTTCGCCGCGCCAACCCGGCCGATGCCCCAGCCAATCGAGCCTGAACCGACCAGGCTTTCCGCGCTGCCGAGTACCAGGCGGCCGATCAGCAGGCTGATCAGGCTCAGGGTCGGCAAGCTCTGGGTCCAGGCCGAAATCAACATGAACACGCCGCTCAAGCCGCAACCGGCGAGGCCGTACATCACCGCCAGTTTGCTGCCCTTGTTGTCGATGATTTTCCCGGCGTAAGGGCGGCTGAGCAGGGTGGCCAGGTATTGCACGCTGATTACCAGGCCGGCGATGACTGCGCCGAAACCCAGGTCGCTGTGGACGTAGCCGGGCAATACGGCCAAGGGGATGCCGATATTCAGGTAGCCGATGAAGGTAAACAGAACGATGGAAACGACTTGCAGCGTGACCGCCAGGGGGCGCTGGTTTTCAGACATGGGTAAAGGTCCACGGGGAAAGCAGGATAGATAGGCTGCTTATGATAGCGGCGCGAGCGGCTGCGGGTCGTGGAAAAAGTAAAACTATTTGCCGGGCGGGGTGAATCAGGGCTTGGCGGGGGCAACCAGTTGCGTCGTGACCAGGGCGGCCAAGGCGTTTTCTTCGCTGCCGAAACGGGCGAGCAACGCGGCTTGTTTCTCGGGGGAAAGGCGATTCCAGATCTCGATCATCTTCTCGGCGGTGCCGATCAGGACGCTGGCTTGGGTCTCGCTGAATTCATCGGTCATGGTGTGCGGCTCAAGGGTTCAGGCGGTGTGGAAAGCGCATGTTAGCGCTTTCCACACGGTCTGGCATTGCAGGTGTTTCAGTCTTCGCTGTCGGCCTGGCGGCGTTCAGTGGCTTCTTTTTTTGGCTCGGGCTGTTGGGCGCCGGCTTGTTGCGTGGTTGTCTGCTCAGTTTCGTGCAGGCTTGGGAAGGGGAGATTAGGAATCTCGTGCATGTTTCGCGCTCCTCGCAAAGTCTGTTGATAGATCTGGTAGATCCGCGCTTTTAAAAAGCTTGGGCAGAATACAGCAGTAAAAATGACAATCGGACTTTTATATCCAATTGTTGCGACGGAAGGGGTTGTCTAGACAGGTCTGTGTAGGAGTTGGCGCAGCCTGCGCTGATCGTTCCCACGCCCTGCGTGGGAATGCCTCAACGGACGCTCCGCGTTCGGCTCTGGAAGGGACGCGGAGCGTCCCGGGCTGCATTCCCACGCAGAGCGCGGGAACGATCAGCGTAAGGCGGGGGTTATTTGCAAACCTTGGCGATTGCCTCGGCCAACAGATCCAGACGCGTAGCATCGATGCCCGCCACGTTCGCCCGGCCCGAGTTGACCATGTACACGCTGTGATGGTCCCGCAGGTTTTTTACTTGCTCCGGCGACAGCCCGGTGTAGGAAAACATCCCGCGTTGCACGCCGATGTGGGCAAAGCGCTCGCGCAAGCCATGTGGCTCCAGCGCTTCGACCAGGCCGCTGCGCAATTGGGCGATGCGCAAACGCATGGCTTCCACTTCGTCGGCCCAGAGGCTTTTCAGCTCCGGATCGCCAAGAATGGTCGCGACTACGGCCGCGCCGTGATCCGGTGGTGTCGACCACAGGTTGCGCGCGAGGTTGGCCAGCTGGCTGCGGATGTCCACGAGTTTGTCAGCGGTTTTTGCACAGACAATCAGTGCCCCGGTGCGGTCGCGGTACAAGCCGAAGTTCTTCGAGCAGGAACTGGTGATCAGCACTTCCGGCAACGCCGCGGCGAACAACCGGGTCGACCAGGCATCCTGCTCCAGGCCATCGCCGAAGCCCTGGTAAGCGAAGTCGATCAACGGCAACAGGTCTCGACTGCGCACCACGTCCAGCACTCGGTGCCAGTCGTCGTGGGACAAGTCGAAACCGGTCGGGTTGTGGCAGCAGGCGTGCAGCAACACCACGTCGCCCTTCGGCGCTTCGCTGAGTACCGCGARCATGGCGTCGACGTCGAGGCGGTTGTCGCTGCCCACGTACGGGTAGTGACGGACCTTGACCCCGGCCGCCGCGAAAATCGTTTCGTGGATCGGCCAGGTCGGGTTGCTCAGCCACACGCCACGGCCCGGCAGGCACTGGGCGATGAAGTCGGCGCTCAAGCGCAATGCACCGGTGCCGCCCGGGGTCTGGGTCGCCCCGGCCCGTTGCCCGGCGATCAAGGCGGAATCGGCACCCAACACCAGCTCATTGATGGCTTTGCCGAAGGCCGGTTCGCCGTGACCGCCAATGTAGGTCTTGGTGGTTTGACGATCCACCAGACGCTGCTCGGCAAGCTTCACCGACTGCGGAATCGGCGTCAGACCCTGGGCATCTTTATAGACGCCCACGCCGAGGTCGAATTTGCGCGGGTTGGGGTCCTGCGCATAAGCCTCCATCAAGCCGAGAATCGGGTCGCCGGGGACTCGACCTATGGCGTCGAAATGCATTATTTGCGGCCCTCGGCGTCCTTGGCCACTTCGTCAGTGCGCGCAGCCATGATGAAGTCGTTGCGGTGCAGGCCCTTGATGGAGTGGCTCCACCAGGTGACGGTGACTTTGCCCCATTCGGTCAGCAGGCCCGGGTGGTGACCTTCGGCCTCGGAGATCTCGCCAACGGCATTGGTGAACGCCAGCGCGTGTTTGAAGTTTTTGAACAGGAACAGCTTTTCCAGCTGCATCACGCCGTCGCGTACTTCGATGTTCCAGTCTGGGATCTGCTTGATCAGTACCGGCAACTCTTCGTCGCTGACCTGAGGGGCACCGGCTTGGCAGGCTTCGCAGTGGGCTTGGTTCAATGTGGACATGATGTGTACCTGAAATCGAATGATTGGAAATCGGCCGTCAGTAACACCACGCTAAACCAAAGCGTCGGTTCCTGACAGGCTCACTTGTTTCTAAAAGCAGCGGATCACGCAGCCTTTGGCGGAAATTTCGGGGTGTGCAAGCCCAGCTGCATGCCTTGTTTGACCATGCTCATGATGTCTTCATGAGCCACATCAAACAGACGCTTGAGGTTCGGCAGGACAAAGTACAGCGGTTGCAGGATGTCGATGCGATACGGCGTGCGCATGCATTCCAGCGGATCGAACGCCTGATGCTCAGGTTCGTTCGACAGGCAGTAAACGGTTTCTTTTGGAGAAGAAAGAATGCCGCCGCCGTAAATGCGCAGGCCTTCAGCGGTATCGACCAGACCGAATTCGATGGTCATCCAGTACAGGCGCGCCAGGTAAACGCGTTCTTCCTTGGTCGCTTGCAGGCCCAGTTTGCCGTAGGTGTGGGTGAATTCGGCAAACCAAGGGTTGGTCAGCAGCGGGCAGTGCCCGAAAATCTCGTGGAAAATGTCCGGCTCTTGCAGGTAATCCAGCTCTTCGCGGGTACGAATAAACGTCGCCACCGGAAACTGCTTGTTGGCCAGCAACTCGAAAAAAGTCTGGAAGGGGATCAGCGCCGGAACCCGGGCCACTTGCCAGCCGGTGGTTTCACCGAGGACTTTGTTGATCTCGCCCAGTTGCGGAATGCGGTCGTGGGGCAGGCCGAGTTTTTCGATACCGTCCAGGTACTCCTGGCACGCACGACCCTCGATCACTTTCAGTTGACGAGTAATCAGCGTGTTCCACACCGCATGCTCTTCAGCGGGGTAGTCGATAAAACCTTGCGCATCGGGCTCGCGAGCCACGTATTGCGTCTGCTTCATGCTGCTCTCCTGCGAGGGGATTCGTTCTTGTTATGTACTGCTATGGACCTAGAAATACCCCAAGGATTGCGGCGTTGCAGCAGGGTGACGGCTTGCTGCGTAGGAAAATTCGCCATTTTTCGTAAAGAATTCGTTACGGATTGGCGGCTATGGCCTAGCTGTTGAGATTCGCGGGTTTGAAATGGTGCAAAGGTGTCACATAATCTTGACGACTATCTTCACGCGCGACAGAAAAATTCTGCCGGCACGTTCAGTTGAGCGCTGCGATTCCCCTGTAGGCGCTGAGCTTGCTCGCGATGAGGGGGCCACATTCAGCATGGATGTCGGCTGGTACACCGCTATCGCGAGCAAGCTCGGCTCCCACAGGGAATGTGTGCAGGCACTGACCTCATTTATCGTTTTTCGGGCCATTTATATGCGTATCAAAGTCCACTGCCAGAACCGTATCGGTATCCTGCGCGACATTCTCAACTTGCTGGTTGAGTACGGGATCAACGTCGCCCGCGGTGAGGTCGGCGGCGAACATGGCAACGCGATCTACCTGCATTGCCCGAACCTGATCAACATTCAGTTCCAGGCGCTGCGTCCGAAATTTGAATCGATTGCCGGCGTATTTGGCGTCAAGCGCGTAGGGCTGATGCCCAGCGAGCGTCGGCACATGGAACTCAATGCGTTGCTCGGTGCCCTGGAGTTTCCGGTGTTGTCGATCGACATGGGCGGTTCCATCGTTGCGGCCAACCGCGCGGCGGCGCAGTTGCTCGGGGTGCGGGTGGATGAAGTGCCGGGGATTCCGCTGTCGCGTTATGCCGAGGATTTCGATTTGCCGGAACTGGTGCGCGCCAACAAATCGCGAATCAACGGGCTGCGGGTCAAGGTTAAGGGCGACGTGTTTCTGGCTGATATCGCGCCGCTGCAATCGGAACATGACGACAGCGAAGCCATGGCCGGCGCGGTCCTGACGCTGCACCGCGCGGACCGGGTAGGGGAGCGCATCTATAACGTGCGCAAGCAGGAACTGCGTGGGTTCGACAGCATCTTCCAAAGCTCGAAAGTCATGGCGGCCGTGGTGCGCGAAGCCCGGCGCATGGCGCCGCTGGATGCGCCGCTTTTGATAGAAGGCGAGACCGGCACCGGCAAGGAATTGTTGGCCCGGGCCTGTCATTTGGCCAGCCCGCGCGGGCAATCACCCTTGATGGCACTCAACTGCGCCGGGCTGCCGGAGTCGATGGCCGAGACCGAATTGTTCGGCTATGGCCCCGGTGCCTTCGAAGGCGCACGCGCCGAAGGCAAGCTCGGGCTGCTGGAACTGACGGCGGGCGGTACGCTGTTTCTCGATGGCGTGGGAGAAATGAGCCCGCGCTTGCAGGTGAAATTGCTGCGCTTCCTGCAGGACGGCTGCTTCCGTCGTGTGGGCAGTGATGAAGAGGTCTACCTCGATGTGCGCGTGATCTGCGCGACCCAGGTGGATTTGTCCGAACTGTGCGCGCGGGGCGAGTTTCGCCAGGACCTTTATCACCGCTTGAATGTGTTGTCGCTGCACATCCCGCCACTGCGTGAATGCCTTGATGGTTTGACGCCGCTGGTGGAGCACTTCCTCGATCAGGCCAGCCGGCAAATCGGATGCCCGCTGCCGAAACTGGCACCGGCCGCGATGGAGCGGCTCAGTCATTACCACTGGCCGGGTAACGTCCGGCAATTGGAAAACGTGTTGTTCCAGGCGGTTTCGTTGTGTGAGGGCGGGACGGTCAAGGCCGAACATATTCGTCTGCCGGATTACGGTGTGCGTCAGCCGCTTGGCGATTTTTCGCTGGAGGGCGGGCTTGACGAGATCGTCGGGCGTTTCGAGAAAGCGGTGTTGGAGCGACTTTATTCGGAGCATTCCAGCAGCCGGCAATTGGGCAAGCGCCTGGGTGTTTCTCATACAACCATTGCCAATAAGTTGCGTGATTATGAAATTGGCAAACTTGAGCGTTAACGTTATTCGGCGAGCAGCCAAGACAAGAATAATTATCGGCTGTTAGTTGTTCTCTAGCGCCTCTAAATCGCATTGGAAGCGCTTTACCCTTACCGTTGATCCGAATCGTAGAGCTTCCCAGGCAGGCCATCTAGGCTCAATTCAAAGTTTGGCAGGAGCGATCACCATGCCATCAGCGGATGACTCTACCCAGCAAGTGCGCAAAGAAACTCGCCTGTTCTTTTTTCTGATTGTTGTTCTTTTTCCAGTGCTGTCGGTGGCGATAGTGGGTGGTTACGGTTTCTTTGTCTGGTTTCTGCAAATGCTGCTTGGCCCTCCCGGACCACCCAATTGATTGTTGTCCCTCTTAGTGGCATGACGGGGAGTACTGATCATGGAAAAGACGCTGCATATTGCCAGTCTGGTAGTGCTTGCTCGTCCTGAGTTGTTCAAGGCGGTGAAGGCCAATTTACGTTTGCTCAATGGCGTTGAACTGCATCAGGAAAGTCCCGCCGGCAAACTGGTGGTGGTGCTGGAGATGGAAAAAGAAAGCGAGATTTCCCAGCGCATAAACCAGATCAACAACTTGCCGGGTGTGCTCAATGCCTCCCTCGTTTATCACGAGATTCTCGATGTGACGGGAGAAAGCACATGCCTATGACGCGGCGAGAATTTGTCAAAGCCCAGGCTGCCGGGATTGCTGCGGCGGCTGCGGGACTTCCGGTATTTACCTCTGCCAGTAATCTCATCACCGAAGAAGACCGGGTGGCCCTGGACTGGAACAAGGCACCCTGCCGTTTTTGCGGTACCGGGTGCAGCGTGATGGTGGCGACCAAGGACAATCGGGTGGTCGCCACTCACGGTGATGTGAAAGCCGAGGTCAATCGCGGGCTGAACTGCGTCAAAGGCTACTTCTTGTCAAAGATCATGTACGGCGTTGATCGCCTGACTCAGCCACTGTTGCGCATGACCAACGGGCAGTATGACAAGCAGGGCGAGTTTCAGCCGGTGTCCTGGGATCAAGCGTTTGATGTGATGGAATTGAAGTTTAAGGAAGCGATAAAAAACAAAGGGGCCGAATCAATCGCCATGTTCGGTTCTGGCCAGTGGACTGTCTGGGAAGGGTATGCGGCCAACAAGTTGATGAAGGCCGGGTTTCGCTCAAATAACATTGATCCCAATGCACGTCATTGCATGGCGTCTGCGGTCATGGGGTTTATGCGTACGTTCGGTATCGATGAGCCGATGGGCTGTTATGACGATATCGAAGTCACCGACGCGTTCGTGTTGTGGGGTTCAAACATGGCGGAGATGCATCCGATTCTTTGGAGTCGGGTGACGGATCGCCGATTGAGCCAGCCCAACGTCAAGGTCGCGGTGCTTTCTACCTTCGAGCATCGCAGTTTTGAGTTGGCCGACATTCCCATGGTGTTCAAGCCACAGACTGACCTGTTTATCCTCAACTACATTGCCAATCACATTATTGAAAGCGGCTCGGTCAACAAGGACTTTGTCAGCAAGCACACTAAGTTCGCCAAAGGTACGGATGACATCGGCTACGGCCTGCGTGCCGATAATCCGCTGGAGATGAAGGCGCGCAATGCCGCCAAGGCGAATACCTGGACCGATATCGATTTTGAGCAATTCGCGGCGTTCGTAAAACCTTACACGCTTGAGCGCACGGCCAAGGAAACCGGCGTGCCGGCCGAGCGCCTCAAGGCGTTGGCCGAACTGTATGCCGACCCCAAGCGCAAAGTGGTTTCGTTCTGGACCATGGGCTTCAACCAGCACACGCGTGGCGTGTGGGCCAATAACCTGATTTACAACATCCACCTGTTGACCGGAAAGATCAGCGAGCCGGGCAACAGTCCATTCTCCCTGACGGGCCAGCCTTCGGCCTGCGGGACGGCGCGCGAAGTGGGCACGTTCTCCCATCGCTTGCCCGCCGACCTGGTGGTCACCAACCCGGCGCATCGCGCCAAGGCCGAGCAGATCTGGAAAGTGCCGCCGGGCACCATCAATGAAAAGGTCGGGTTTCACGCCGTGCAGCAGAGCCGCATGCTCAAGGACGGTGTGCTCAACGTGTATTGGACGATGGCCAGCAACAACATGCAGGCCGGCCCCAACATCATGCAGGAAGTGTTGCCGGGCTGGCGCAACCCCGAGAACTTTGTGGTGGTCTCGGACGTGTACCCCACGGTCTCCGCCCAAGCGGCCGATCTGATTCTGCCCACCGCGATGTGGGTCGAGAAAGAGGGCGCTTATGGCAATGCGGAGCGGCGTACGCAGTTCTGGCATCAGTTGGTTTCGGCGCCGGGTGAGGCCAAGTCTGATCTGTGGCAACTGGTCGAGTTTTCCAAGCGCTTTAAAACCGATGAGGTCTGGTCGGCAGAGGTGTTGACCACGTCACCGCAGTACAAGGGCAAGACCCTGTATGAGGTGCTGTTCAAGAACGGTCAGGTCGATCAGTTCCCACTGGATCAGATGGCGGCGGGTTATCAAAACGACGAGGCCCGGGATTTTGGCTTTTACCTGCAAAAAGGGCTGTTCGAAGAATATGCCCAGTTCGGCCGTGGCCACGGTCATGACCTTGCCCCGTTTGATCGCTATCACACCGAACGTGGATTGCGCTGGCCCGTCGTCGAGGGCAAGGAAACACTCTGGCGTTTCCGGGAGGGGTATGACCCTTACGTGGAGAAGGGCAGCGGTGTGCAGTTTTATGGCTATCCCGACAAGAAAGCGATCATCTTCGCGCTTCCTTACGAGCCGCCAGCAGAGTCCCCGGACGCGGACTTCCCGTTCTGGCTCAGCACCGGCCGGGTCCTTGAGCACTGGCACACCGGGACCATGACGCAGCGCGTTGAGGAACTCTATAAAGCGGTCCCCGACGCCTTGGTCTACATGCATCCGGCGGATGCGAAAGCCTTGAATGCCCGCCGTGGCAGCGAAGTGAAACTGATCAGTCGGCGCGGTGAGATGCGTGCGCGCATCGAAACCCGAGGGCGTAACAAGCCACCCGAAGGCCTGGTGTTTGTACCGTTCTTCGATGCCAACAGGCTGATCAACAAAGTCACGCTCGATGCGACGGACCCTATCTCCAAACAAACTGATTACAAAAAATGCGCGATCAGGATTGAAGTGATCAAGACGGCATAAGGAGAGCTCTGATGAATTGTCGTTCGCTGTCCTTGCTTGCTGCTCTGCTGGTTGGGTTGCCAGCGGCATTCGCGGCGCAGCCGGGTTACCCGCTGGACGCCCCGGCGCCGGATGGTCGGCGACCCGGAGGGACCTTGACGCAGGAGTTCCCGGCCCCGCCGATAGCTGAAGACGAGAACAAGGACCTCAAGCGCGAGCGCAATTATCCCGAGCAACCGCCCACCATCCCGCACAGCACTCGGGGATACCGCATCGACAAGAACAGCAACAAGTGCCTGTCTTGTCATAGCCGCGCCAATAGCGCTCGCACTCAGGCGCCGATGATCAGCATCACCCACTACATGGATCGTGATGGTCAGGCGCTGGCCGCGGTATCGCCACGCCGGTATTTCTGCAATCAGTGCCATGTGCCGCAAAAAGACGTGAAACCTCTGGTGAACAACAGCTTCAAGAACATTGACCAGGTGCTGCAAGACGAAATCAACGGCCAGTCGAAACCCTGAGGAGAGGACATGAAATCGTTGCTTGCCCTGCTCAAGGATTATTGGGGTGTTCTGCGTCGGCCCAGCGTGCATTACAGCCTGGGCTTCCTGACGCTTGGCGGGTTTATTGCCGGGGTGATTTTCTGGGGCGGTTTCAACACCGCGCTGGAAGCGACCAATACCGAGAAGTTCTGTATTTCCTGCCATGAAATGCGCGACAACGTTTTTGTCGAGTTGCAGGAAACCATTCACTACACCAATCGCTCCGGCGTTCGAGCCACGTGCCCGGACTGCCATGTTCCCCATGAATGGACGCACAAGATTGCCCGCAAGATGCAGGCCTCCAAGGAAGTGTGGGGCAAGGTGTTCGGCACGATCGATACCCGTGAAAAGTTTCTCGATATGCGGCGTGAGTTGGCCGAACACGAGTGGGGGCGGCTCAAGGCCAACGACTCCCGGGAGTGCCGCAATTGCCATAACTTCGAATTCATGGATTTCACCCGTCAGGGCAAACGCGCCGCCAATATGCACTCCACGTCACTGGCCAGCGGCCAGGCGACCTGTATCGACTGCCACAAAGGCATTGCCCACCAGTTGCCCGACATGAGCGGAGTCAAAGGCTGGTAGCAAATCCGGCCGAGGGCTTTCACCGTATTGCCGCGAAGCGGCATATCCGCGCCGGTTTTTCGACTTTGACACAATCCGTCATCCTCCCCTGATAACCCTCAAGCCCAGTGTTTTAAAGGGCTTTGAGCCTCTGCGTGCAAGTTGGTCTGCAAATTGCTACAGCCTGCGAAGTACAGCGGTGGGCGGCAAACGTCCGGCATGCAGAGGAAAGAGTGTGGACAAGTACCTTTATGTGGCAATGACCGGCGCCAGCCAGAATGCACTGGCGCAGAAGGCTCATGCCAACAACCTGGCAAACATCTCCACCAACGGTTTTCAGAAGGACCTGGAACAGGCCCGTTCGATGCCGGTGTTTGGTGACAGCTTTCCGGCGCGTGCGTTTGCCATGACCGAACGCCCGGCCACCGACTTCTCCCCTGGCTCGCTGGTCGAGACCGGCCGCGACCTCGATGTCGCCGTGCAAGGCAATGGCTGGATCGCCGTGCAGAACCCTGGGGGTCAAGAAACCTACGTGCGCACTGGCAGCCTGAACGTGGACGCCCTGGGCGTGCTGCGGGCTGGCAACGGTATGCCGGTGATGGGCAATGGCGGACCGATCGCCGTGCCGCCCGAGCAGCAAATCGAGGTGGGCGAGGACGGCACCATCAGCATCCGTGCGATGGGCGAAGGCCCGCGCGTGATGGCTGAAGTCGACCGCATCAAGCTGGTCAACCCGGACATGAAGAACATGACCAAAGGCCTGGATGGTTCGATCCACACCAAGGACGGCAAGCCGGCGCAAGCCGACTCCGGCGTCAAACTGGTGTCCGGGTTCCTGGAGTCGAGCAACGTCAACGCCGTGGAAGAAATGACCTCGGTGTTGGCTTTGTCCAAGCAGTTCGAGCTGCACATCAAGATGATGAACACCGCCAAAGACGATGACCAGGCCATGGCTCGGGTCTTGCAGATCAGCTAATTATCAGAACGTCGCGCCGTAAAACAGGCGCACGAGGAGAATCGAATGCTTCCGGCTCTATGGGTTGCCAAAACAGGTCTGTCCGCCCAGGACACCAACCTGACCACCATTTCCAACAACCTGGCCAACGTGTCGACCACGGGTTTCAAACGTGATCGTGCCGAATTCCAGGACTTGCTCTATCAGATCAAGCGCCAGCCAGGCGCCCAGTCGACCCAGGACAGCGAACTGCCGTCGGGTCTGCAAGTGGGTACCGGTGTGCGCATCGTCGGCACCCAGAAAAATTTCACCGCCGGCAGCCTGCAAACCACTGAACAGCCGCTTGACCTGGCGGTCGACGGTCGCGGTTTCTTCCAGATTCTGCAGCCGGACGGCACTACGTCGTACACCCGTGACGGTACGTTTCACCTCGACTCCAACGGTCAGGTTGTGAACGCCAGCGGTTTCGCCCTTGAGCCAGCCATTGTCATTCCCAGCAACGCGCAGACCTTCACGGTCGGTCGCGACGGCACCGTGTCCATCACCGTTCCGGGTAACCCGGCCAACCAGGTGATCGGCAACCTGCAAACCGCCGACTTCATCAACCCGGCCGGTCTGCAAGCAGTGGGCAACAACCTGTTCCTGGAAACCGCGGCCAGCGGAGCACCGCAAGTCGGTACCCCGGGCCTGAACGGTTTCGGTACCACGCTGCAGAACACCCTGGAAACGTCCAACGTCAGCACTGTTGAAGAGATGGTCAACATGATCACCACTCAGCGTGCTTACGAGATGAACTCCAAGGTGATCTCCACCGCCGACCAGATGCTCTCGTTCGTAACGCAGAATCTGTAATCAAGTCTATGAGGCGGCCATGAGGTCGCCTGCAACACCGTGAGGTAGGGTCATGAATCGCTTTGTATCTGTTCTGGCACTGAGTGGGGCTGTTGTGCTCGCGGGCTGCGTCCCAACGACGCCCAAGCCCAATGACCCTTATTACGCCCCGGTGTTGCCGCGCACGCCGTTGCCGGCGGCCGCGAACAATGGCTCGATTTATCAGGCCGGTTTCGAACAGAACCTGTACAGCGACCGCAAGGCGTTCCGGGTGGGTGACATCATCACCATCACGCTGAACGAGAAGACCCAGGCCAGCAAAAACGCCAACTCGCAAATTGGCAAGAACAGCAAAACCAGCATCGGCCTGAGTTCGCTGTTCGGCTCTACCCCCAACACCAACAACCCGTTTGGCAGTGGTGACTTGAGCCTGGACGCCAGCTATGAAGGCGACCGCGCGACCAAGGGTGACAGCAAGGCGGCGCAGGGCAACACCCTGACCGGCTCGATCACCGTCACCGTTGCCGACGTGTTGCCTAACGGCATCATCGCCGTACGTGGCGAGAAGTGGATGACCCTTAACACGGGCGATGAGCTGGTGCGGATTGCCGGACTGGTGCGCGCCGATGACATCTCGACCGATAACACTGTGTCGTCGACCCGTGTTGCCGATGCGCGCATCACCTACTCGGGCACCGGTTCGTTTGCCGATGCGAGTCAGCCAGGCTGGTTCGACCGTTTCTTCCTCAGCCCGCTGTTCCCTTTCTAGGTGGCTACGTTGAATTTCAAAAGCCTTATGGTGGCTGCGTTTTTGCTGTCGGCAGCCTTCAACGTTCAAGCCGAGCGGCTGAAGGACATCGCCAGTATTTCCGGCGTACGCTCCAACCAATTGATCGGTTACGGTCTGGTGGTGGGGCTTAACGGCACCGGTGACCAGACAACGCAAACCCCGTTCACCCTGCAGACCTTCAACAACATGCTCTCGCAGTTCGGCATCAAGGTGCCGCCGGGTTCGGGCAACGTGCAGTTGAAGAACGTGGCCGCGGTATCGATCAGCGCGGACCTGCCGCCGTTTGCCAAGCCGGGTCAGCAAGTCGATATCACCGTGTCGTCCATCGGTAACTCCAAGAGTCTGCGCGGCGGTACCCTGTTGCTGACGCCGCTCAAGGGTATCGACGGCAACGTCTATGCCATCGCCCAGGGCAACCTGGTGGTGGGCGGTTTTGATGCCGAAGGCCGTGACGGTTCGAAGATCACCGTCAACGTTCCGTCGGCCGGTCGTATCCCTGGTGGTGCGTCGGTCGAGCGTTCAGTGCCGAGCGGTTTCAACCAGGGCAACAGCCTGACGCTGAACCTCAACCGTTCGGACTTCACCACCGCCAAGCGCATCGTCGACAAGATCAACAACATGCTCGGCCCGGGCGTTGCCCAGGCCATCGACGGCGGTTCGATCCGCGTCAGCGCACCGCTTGATCCAAGTCAGCGGGTCGACTACCTGTCGCTCCTGGAAAACCTTGAAGTCGATCCGGGGCAGGCGGTGGCGAAAGTCATCATCAACTCGCGTACCGGCACCATCGTGATCGGCCAGAACGTCAAGGTTTCGCCGGCCGCCGTGACGCACGGCAGCCTGACCGTGACCATTACCGAAGACCCGATTGTCAGCCAGCCCGGCCCTCTGTCCAATGGTCAGACGGCGGTTGTGCCGCGCTCGCGGGTTAACGCACAGCAAGAAGCCAAGCCGATGTTCAAGTTCGGTCCGGGCACCACTCTCGACGAAATCGTGCGTGCGGTGAACCAGGTCGGCGCGGCACCGGGCGACTTGATGGCGATCCTCGAAGCACTGAAACAGGCTGGCGCATTGCAAGCCGACCTGATCGTGATCTAAGGGACCGTCGTCATGGATATGCGCAAGAGCGGTCTGGTCAGCAGTAGCGACTCCGGTTCCTATTCGGACTTGAATCGCTTGAACCAGCTCAAGGTGGGCGACAAGAACAGTGACGGCAACATGCGCAAGGTTGCGCAGGAATTCGAGTCGCTGTTCCTTGGTGAAATGCTCAAGTCCATGCGCTCGGCCACCGAAGCGTTGGGCAAGGACAACCCGCTCAACACGCCGGCGGCCAAGCAGTATCAGGAAATGTACGACCAGCAGTTGGCCATTTCCATGTCCCGTGAGGGCGGTGGTATTGGTCTGGCAGACGTGCTGATGCGTCAGATGTCGAAGAACAAACCACTGGCGCCGGGTGAGGCGGCAGCGGCATCCGCGGCCAAGCAGGAAGCGGCGAAAGCCGCCGTGCCGACGCCGATTGCAGCGGGCACCGTGGCCACCGACGGTCCGCTGTCGCGGCTCAATGGTCAGCGTCCGTTGTGGGCTTCGCGCTCGGTGAAAGCGCCGGCAGGCGAGGGCACGCATCGCAATGACATGGAGCTGATCAATCAGCGTCGTCTGGCCTTGCCACCGAAACTGGCGGATCGCTTGCTCGCCGGTCTGGTGCCTTCGGCAACGACTGCTGCGACCGCCAACAAACCGTTGTTGCCTGAGCGTGGCGTCGCGACGCCTGCGGCAGCGACCGGTGCCGGTCCGCTGTTCAATGGTGACTGGCTGGCCTCGCAAACGGACACGAAATCGAGCGGACGCCTGCAGATTTACGGCCGTGCCATGGCGCAGATTCCCCTGGCACCGCCGAAGAAAGCCTTCAGTTCCGCCGACGAATTCGTCAACACCATGCTGCCGATGGCCAAGGAAGCCGCCGAGCGCATTGGCGTCGATCCGCGTTACCTGGTGGCCCAGGCGGCGCTGGAAACCGGTTGGGGTAAATCGGTCATGCGCGCCCAGGATGGCAGCAGTAGCCACAACCTGTTCGGCATCAAGGCCGGCACCAGTTGGAAGGGCGATTCGGCGCGGGCCATCACCAGTGAATTCAGGAATGGCGAGATGGTCAAGGAGACGGCCGAGTTCCGTTCCTACGACTCGTACAAAGACAGCTTCCATGACCTTGTGACTTTGCTGCAAACCAACAATCGCTATCAAGATGTTGTGAAGTCGGCCGATAACCCAGAACAGTTTGTACGCGAGTTGCAGAAAGCCGGGTATGCAACCGACCCGGATTACGCAAGCAAGATCTCGCAGATAGCCAAGCAGATGACGAGTTACCAAAACTACGCTGCGGCGGGCGCTTCCACCACGCCTCTATAGGCACAAGGCATAAGGTCTGAACCATGAGTTTGCTCAATATCGGGATGTCGGGTCTGGCCGCTGGCCAATCCTCGTTGATGACTACCGGCAATAACATTGCCAACGCCGACACCGCCGGTTATTCGCGTCAGCAAACCGTGCAGAGCAGCAAAGCCTCGAATCAATTCGGCAACGTCTACATCGGCACCGGCACGACCCTGGCCGATGTGCGTCGGGTGTACAACAGCTACCTCGATGCACAACTGCAGACCACCACCTCGCTCAACAGCGATGCGGCCGCGTACGCCGGGCAGATCAGCCCGCTCGATGCCTTGCTGTCGGACAGCGGCACCGGCCTCAACGGCGCGCTGACCAAGTTCTTCGCCTCGGTGCAGAACGTCAACGCCAAGCCGGGTGACGATGCGTCTCGTCAATTGCTGCTCAGCGATGCTCAGGCCTTGAGCGCCCGTTTCAACTCGGTGTCCAGCCAGTTGACCGCGCAGAACGCGAGCATCAACGGCAACCTGACGAACATGGCCGACCAGATCAACAAACTGGCCGCCACCGTGGCCCAGATGAACCAGAAAATCTCCGAGGTTTCCAAGGCCGGCGGCATGCCGAACGAGTTGCTCGATGCGCGCAACGAAACCGTGCGTCAGCTCTCCACCTTCACCGGCGCGCAAGTCATCGAGCGCGACGGCAACCTTGATGTGTATCTGGGCAGCGGCCAGCCGCTGGTCATGGGCGGCACCGCCAGCACCCTGCAAGTGGTGCCGAGCCTGGCCGATCCTTCGCGCATGGGCATTCAGCTCAACCGTGGCGGTAGCACTGTCGACATCACCTCGGTGATCACCGGTGGCGAGATTGGCGGTCTGCTGCGCTACCGCAGCACCGTGCTCGATCCGGCCATGAACGAGCTGGGGCGCGTGGCGCTGGTCGTCGCCGATCAGATGAACGGCCTCCAGGCCCAGGGCATCGACAAGAACGGTGCGTTCGGTTCCAACCTGTTCAACAGCGTCAACAGTGCCGCACAGATGGCCGATCGCAGTGTTGCCACCGTCGGCAACAGCGCCGGTTCAGGCGACTTCGATGTGAGCATCGAGGACAGCGGCAAACTGACCATCAACGATTACAAAGTCACCTTCACCAGCGGCACCAACTACACCGTACAACGTCTGCCGGACGGCACGTCCATGGGCGCATTCAGCACCCTGACCACGCCGCCGCCAGTGATTGACGGTTTCTCGTTGACGCTCAGCGGCGGTACTGCTGCCGCCGGTGACACGTTCAAGATCACCCCGACCCGCAACGCGGCGGCGAACATCAAGACCGAGATGACCGACTCCAAGCGTCTGGCGATCGCGGCACCGTTGAGCGCGGCCATTGCGCCGGGCGGCAGCGGTACCCTGACCATTTCGTCCAGCGGTCAGCCAACCGTGACCACGAAGTTCGACATCTACGACACGGCCACCACCGCACTCATCCAGAACGGCATGAAAACCTCCATGCCGGTCAAAGTGGTGTTCGGTGCCCCGGCGGCCGGTGGTGCCAGCCAGCCTTACCAGTTGCTCGATGCCAAAGGCGTGCAGATCAGCACCGGCACCATCATACCGAACCAGAACAACACCCTGAGTCTGACCGTGCCGCTGCAAGATGGCACGGGTGCGCCGATCATGGATCCGGGCCCACCTGCCGTGCAGCGTACGGTCAGCTTCGACATGACCGTGGCCGGTTCGCCGGCCACTGGCACTGCGGTGGACATCAACATCGCGCAACCAGGCACGATGGATAACCGTAACGGCACCGCACTGGCCGGCTTGCAGACCAAGCAGGTGGTCGACACCGGCTCCGCGAGCAAAGGTATTTCCCTGACCGACGCCTACGGCAAACTGGTCGAGGGTGTGGGCGCCAAAGCTGCTCAGGGCAAGCTCGACAGCGCCGCGACCGGCGCCATCCTGGACAACGCCAAGGGCGCTCGCGATTCGCTGTCCGGTGTCGACCTCGATGAAGAAACCGGCAACCTGGTCAAGTATCAGCAGTACTACACCGCCTCTTCGCAGATCATTAAAGCTGCGCAAGAAATCTTCAGCACACTGATCAACAGTCTTTAAGGAGTCGTAGCCCATGCGCATTTCTACCGCCCAGTTTTACGAGTCCTCTGCTGCCAACTATCAGAAGAACTTCTCCAACGTGGTCAAGAGCAGCGAAGAGGCCAGCAGCCTGGTTCGCATCAACACTGCTGCGGATGATCCGGTTGGCGCTTCGCGTTTGTTGCAGCTCGGCCAACAGGCTTCGATGCTCGACCAGTACAAAGCCAACACCAATACCCTGAAGTCGACCCTGGGTCAGACCGAATCGGTCATGACCAGCATCACCAACGTACTGCAGCGCGCCCAGGAATTGGCGATCGGTGCCGGCAACGCCGGTTACACCGACGCCGACCGTCAGGCTAACGCTTCGGAGCTGGGGCAGATCGAAGAGCAGTTGCTGAGCCTGATGAACAGCCAGGACGAGAATGGCAAGTACATCTTCTCCGGCTCCAAGGGCGACACCGTGCCGTTCACTCGCAACGCCGATGGTACCTACAGCTACAACGGCGACCAGGTCACCCTCGACCTGAAAGTGGGCGACACCATGTCGATGGCCACCAATAGCACCGGTTGGGAAGTGTTCCAGCAGGCCATCAACACCAGCCGCAGCCAGGTCACCATGACCGCGCCGGCCGTGGATGACGGTCGCGTGGTTCTGTCCAATGGCCAGGTGTCGTCGAGCGTGACCTACAACAGCAAGTTCCGTTCGGGCGAGCCGTACACCGTCGATTTCGTCAGCGGCACCCAGTTGAAAATCACCGACTCGGGCGGTAACGACGTGACCGCTGAAGCCAGTCAGGGTGGCGCGTTCAACCCGGCGACCACGGTTGGCCAGACCGTGTCGTTCCGTGGCGTCGACCTGAACCTGAACATCAATCTGGCGGTCGGTGACAACGCAGCCACCGTGCTGCCGGGCCACAGTTTTACGCTTGCGGCCAAGCCTGACACCTTCACGGCAACCCGCAGCCCGGGCAACCCGACAGCCACTCAGGTCACTGGCAGCAGCATCACCAACCCAGTGGCTTATCACGCCAGTTTCCCTACGGGATCGGCAGTGATGAAGTTTACCAGCGCCACGGCGTTCGACCTGTACGCAGCACCTTTGACCGCCAACAGCCAGCCAGTGTCTTCCGGCACTGTAGCGGCTGGCATCGCCACCGCTTCGGGCGTGAGCTTCACCCTGGCCGGTACGCCGGGCGCGGGCGATCAGTTCAGCGTGGCCGTCAATACCCACGAAACCCAGAACATCCTGGATACCGTGAACCAGTTGAAGACTGCGCTGAATACGCCAATCAGCGGCAATCCGATCCAGATTCAGAAATTTCAGGCTGCGTTGGCCTCGGGCATCGGCAACCTGGCGAGCGGCAGCGATCAGTTGTCCAGCTCCCTGAGTTCGGTGGGCGGTCGTGGTGCAGCCCTGACTACCCAGAGCGAAACCAATCAGAGTCTGGTCATGGCCAACACCCAGACCCAGTCGGCGATCCGCGATTCTGATCCAGCCGAAGTCATGACCCGCCTGACCTTGCAGCAAACCATGTTGCAAGCGTCGCAACTGGCTTTCAGCAAGATTGCTCAACTGGGCTTGTTCAACAAAATCTGAGTCTGTGGCTGCCGAGCTACCAGCCGTCTTTTCCTAAGCGGTTCCGCAGCCTCTGCCTGAAAGGGCAGAGGCTCGCCGCTCGAGAGTTCTGTCGTGAATCAACGCCCTCTAGTCAGTATCGTCATCCCTGCCTTCAACCCGCGCTTCTTCAGTCAGGCGCTGGAAAGCTCGCTTGCTCAAACTTACGAGAACGTTGAAATCGTCATTTGTGACGATTCGTCCTCCGCCGAGATTCAGCGCATCGTCGAGTCGTTTGCCGACCCTGCACACACCGTTCGTTACTTGCGCAACCCAAAGCGTCTGGGCCTGCAAAAGAACGTATTGCGCTGCGTCAAGGAAGCTCGAGGCGAGTTCATCAAAGTGCTGTGCGACGACGACCGTCTGTTTGCGCCGAGCATCGAGTTGCAGGCCCGGGTACTGATCGATCATCCCGAGGTCAACCTCGTTTGCGGTCTGCGCATGTTGAGCGATGCCGGTAACTTCATCCTGCCGCCGCGGCTCGATAACTGCCGTTTCACGTATGGTGATGCGTTGCTCAAGGGCGATGACATGTTGGCCATTTTCGAGAACACGACGAAGAATTTCATCGGCAACTTCAGCTCGACCCTGATGCGCCGTGCCGATGTGCTGGAAGTGTTGCCTGCGCTGGTCCAGGAAGGCACCGGTTTTGTCGCGATGCTCGATTTCGCTTTATTCGTGTGCCTGCTGCGACGCGGCAATATGGCAGCGCTCAACACGGTAATGAGCACCGAGCGTATGTACCCGGAACGTCTGAGCAAGACGTCGGAAATGGTCCGCGCCGGCGCTCAGGAACTGGAATGGTTGATTCAAATGCTCATCTCGCGAGGGGGGGAGTCGGCACCGGCCTCGGGTTGGGTGCGCATGGTTGATTTAAACAAGGCTGCTGATGAGCCTCGTCAGTGGGAAGAGTTGTGCGTGGTACGCGTGCTGGGCGGTCGCAACACCGTGGTCAATGGCCGAGTCGGCGGGCAGAGCGACAGCTATGCCGAGTTCTATCGCGAATGGCTGGCAAGCCGCCGATTTACCTCGGCGGAAACGCGGCACATGCCGCAAACAATCAGCCGCTGGGCTGTGCGTCCGAACCTGGTGCCAATCATCATCGACACCGAGTCGGATGGCGTTGCGCTGAAAGCCACGCTGGACAGCCTCGCCACTCAACTCTACGCACCGCAAGCCATCGTGGTGTTGTCCAACACGCCATTCGATGCCGCCGATAACGTGCTGCCATTGCCGCTTGAGGCAAATTGGTCGCGCCAGCTCAATGCTGTGATACCGCAGCTGGAAGGCGCGCACTGGTTCTACTTGCTGCGCGCCGGCGACACGTTGCGTGAGTCGTCACTGGTGGTGCTCGCGGAACGCATTGCCGGTACGCCGGGCATGCTCTGCGCCTACAGTGACGAAGGCGCGTTGGTGGAAGGGGAGTCCGTGGAGCCAGTGTTCAAGCCAGGCTTCAATCTCGACCTGATGCGTTCCTACCCATACGTCGGGCGCACCCTGGCGTTTGAGCGCCAGCGCTTTTTGGCGGTGGGCGGTTTCGATTCGGCTCATGGCGAATTGGCGCCGCATGATTTGCTCTGGCGGCTGGTGGAAGAGGCCGGGTTGCACACCATTGAGCACATCAGCGAGATTCAGGTGGAGTCGACACAGACCTACGCCGATTGGCTGTCGTTGCCTGAAGTGATCGAAGGCAGTGAGGCGCTGGTCAGCGCGCACCTGACCCGCATCGGTCTCGAACACCGGATTCGCGATCAAGAGTTGCCGCTGCTAAAACGCATCGATTACCTGCACACTCACCGACCTGTGGTCTCGATCATCATTGCGGCGGGCGCCTCGCTGTCCGCCTTGCAACGCTGCACGGAAAGCCTGATCGAGCAGACGACGTACGCCGAATACGAAATCCTGATTGCCGATGAAGGGCGCGGCGATTCGGCGATGGCCGATTGGCTGGGCGCGATGTCTCAGCTGGGCGCCGCGATGTTGCGAGTGCTGCCTTTTGACGGTCGTACCGGTGAAGCGTCCCTGGTCAACTTCGCAGCCAGCCAGGCGCGTGGCGAGTATCTGCTGACGCTCAACCCGCGCAGTGTGATTTGCGCCGGCGACTGGCTCGCCGAACTGCTCAACCACGCCCAGCGTCCGGAAGTCGGCGTGGTCGGCGCGCGCCTGATGAACCCCAGCGGTGCGATTGTCTCCGCCGGTTTGATTCTGGGGCTGGCCGGACCCGCCACCTCGCCGTTCCTTGGCGAACATGTCAGTGCGCGTGGCTACATGCAGCGTCTGCAAGTAGTGCAGAACTGGAGCGCGGTCAGCAGTGATTGCCTGATGGTGCGTAAAGAAGTGTTCGACAGCCTGGGTCGGTTGGATGACGCCGAATTCAATCTGGAGCTCGGCGCAACTGATCTGTGCCTCAAGGCGGATAAAAACGGCTACTTGATCGTCTGGACGCCTTTTGCGAGCGTCGTGATAGGGGAGGACACCTCGCCAGCAGCGTCGCCGGGCGATGTGCAGGCGCTGGTACTTGAGCAGGAAATTTTCTACCAAAAGTGGTTGCCGAAAATATCTCGCGATCCGGCCTACAATCCGGCGCTGACACTCGGTGTATCGAGCTTCAGTCTGGAGCCTTCGCTGCGCAATAACTGGAATCCGTTCTGCCATCGCGACCTGCCGGTGATTCTCGGGTTGCCGGTCAACGAGTCGGCGATCGGGTATTACCGCGTGACAGCACCCCTGGCGGCACTTGAGTCGGCTGGGCGAGTCATTTCACGTGTGGCCTACGAGTCGCCATCGACCGTGGAAATCGAGCGCCTGTCGCCTGACACTATTGTTTTGCAGGGGCGCTACGGGGAAGGCTCGGCGGCAGACATTCTGCGCATAAAGAAATTCTCCAACGCCTTGCGAATTTTCGAGCTGGACGACTACATCGTCAGCACGCCGAAAAAGAACACTCATGCGCGCAACAAGCCGGTCAACACCGAGCAGTTGCTGCGTGAGGGCATTGCCCAATGCGACCGCGTGGTGGTGACTACCCAGGCACTGGCGGATGCCCTGTCGAGTATGCACAGTGAAATTCGCGTGGTGCCTAACATGCTGCCACCCGAGCCGTGGGCGACGCTGACCAGTCAACGCCGCACGTCGAAAAAACCACGGGTTGGCTGGGGTGGCGGCACCAGCCACACCGGTGATCTGGAAATCATTGCCGAGGTCGTCCGCGAGCTGGCCGATGAAGTGGAGTGGGTGTTCTTCGGCATGTGCCCGGACGCCTTGCGCCCGTACGTTCATGAGTTTTATGGCACCATCGATCTGCAAAACTACCCGTACAAACTGGCGAGCCTGAACCTCGATCTGGCACTGGCTCCGCTGGAGTTCCATATCTTCAACGACTGCAAAAGTAACCTGCGGTTGTTGGAATATGGCGCGTGCGGTTATCCGGTGATTTGCACGGATACCCGTGCTTATGACGGTTTTTTGCCGTGCACCAAGATTTTGAGCAATAGCACCGATGAGTGGTTGCAGGCGATTCGCATGCATCTGGCTGATCCGGATGCCAGTTATCGCATGGGTGATCAATTGCGTGAGGCGGTGCATCGGGACTTCATGTTGCGGGGGGATAATCTTCAGCATTGGTTGTGGGGGTGGTTGCCGGACTGATTTTCTGCGTTCGGTCCATGGGGGGCGAATCAAAATCAAAGGCTTCGTGTGTGCGCTTTGGTCTGAGTGAATATCCGTTTCTGCGGTAACGGCGGCTTATGGTTTCGCTCTTACAGCGACTCACTTTTTCAGACGCCAAAAAGTAAGCAAAAGGCTTCGCCCCGGCGTACGGCACTTCGCTAAGGCTCAGTGTTCCCTCGCTCCGGTATTCATCGGGGGGCATCGCCTACGGTCTGCTTCGCGACGACCTCCTCTCGATGTGTGCGGCTCCGCCGCACGGCGCTACGCGCCTAACCCCCTGATGAACACCTACGCTCGGCCTGCCGAAGGGGCGAAAGATCAAAAGCAGATCAAGATCAAGATCAAGATCAAGATCAAATGCTTCGCGAGCGGGTTCACTCCGACAATGGATCGGCATACGACTTCGTTTTTCACCATTCTGTTTGGGTGTTTAGGCAGATCAAAATCAGTGGCTTCGTGTGTAAGCGTTGGTCTGTGCGTATATCCGTTTCTGCGGTAATGGCGGCTGGCGGTTTCGCTCTTACAGCGACTCACTTTTCCAGACGCCGAAAAGTAAGCAAAAGGCTTCGCCCCGGCGTACGGCACTTCGCTAAGGCTCAGTGTTCCCTCGCTACGGTGTCCATCAGGGGGCATCGCCTACGGTCTGCTTCGCGACGACCTCCTCTCGATGTGTGCGGCTCCGCCGCACGGCGCTACGCGCCTAACCCCCTGATGAACACCTACGCTCGGCCTGCCGAAGGGGCGAAAGATCAAAAGCAGATCAAGATCAAGATCAAATGCTTCGCGAGCGGGTTCACTCCGACAATGGATCGGCATACGACTTCGTTTTTCACCATTCTGTTTGGGTGTTTAGGCAGATCAAAATCAGTGGCTTCGTGTGTAAGCGTTGGTCTGTGCGTATATCCGTTTCTGCGGTAATGGCGGCTGGCGGTTTCGCTCTTACAGCGACTCACTTTTCCAGACGCCAAAAAGTAAGCAAAAGGCTTCGCCCCGGCGTACGGCACTTCGCTAAGGCTCAGTGTTCCCTCGCTCCGGTATCCATCAGGGGGCATCGCCTACGGTCTGCTTCGCGACGACCTCCTCTCGATGTGTGCGGCTTCGCCGCACGGCGCTACGCGCCTAACCCCCTGATGAACACCTACGCTCGGCCTGCCGAAGGGGCGAAAGATCAAAAGCAGATCAAAATCAAAAGCGAGGCGGCCTATGGGCCGGCCTGAGCTCAGAGCACGCATCTCCGTGTGCGAGTGAGACTGCTCGCGAAGCTTTTGATTTTGCCGTTGCCGTTGCCGTTGCCGTTGCCGTTGCTTTTGCTTTTGATCTTTTGCCCCTTTCCCAGAGGCCGAACGCAGGCTTTGCGTAGGGGGCACCGCGGCAAGGATGCCGCGGTAGCCGCCCCCGGCCATGGATGGCCGATGGCGGCGGGCCCCCGGAGCAATGCCGGAGTGAGGGCATGCCGAGCCTAGGCGAGGCACCGAATGGAGGGGCAAAGCCTTTTGGTTCCTTTTCGGCGTTTGGAAAAGGGACTCGCTGTAAGAGCGAAACCGCCAGCAGCCATTACCGCAACAACGGATATGTACTCCAGCCCCGAAAAACCAACAAAGCCCCATCAGTCGCCCACCCCAAGCAATTGGCTCACTTCCTGCAAGTCCCCCGTATATCGCCATAAATCCTTCACCTCAAAGGCGTGAAGGCCCCAGTGGCTGCGGGTTAATGATGTGCATCTGACGGTTCGCCAACCCTTGCGGGGGTGGCCAAGCCGCGTGAAGAGCAAGAGGACAGCGATGAAGGCAGTAATTCTGGCGGGTGGTCTCGGTACGCGGATCAGCGAAGAGTCGCACCTCAAGCCCAAGCCAATGATCGAAATCGGCGGCAAGCCAATTCTTTGGCACATCATGAAACAGTACTCCGCCCACGGGATTCATGACTTCGTGATTTGCCTTGGCTACAAGGGCTACGCGATCAAGGACTTCTTCGCCAACTACTTCCTGCACACCTCCGATGTCACCTTCGACATGTGCAACAACCGCATGGACGTTCACCAGAACTACAGCGAACCGTGGCGCGTGACCCTGATCGACACCGGCGAAGACACCATGACCGGTGGCCGCCTGCGTCGTGCCGCCCGTTACCTGGAAGGCGAGCAAGCGTTCTGCTTCACCTACGGCGATGGTGTCTCGGACCTGAACATTGGCGCTTTGGTGGACTTTCACCTGACCCACGGCAAGCTCGCGACCGTGACCGCCGTGCAGCCACCGGGACGCTACGGCGCCCTGGAGCGTGACGGTGACAGCGTCAAGGGCTTCATTGAAAAACCGCGCGGTGACGGTGGCTGGATCAACGGCGGCTTCTTCGTGCTGTCGCCCAAAGTGCTGCCGTACATCGCCGACGATCAAACCTCCTGGGAAGCCGAGCCCTTGGCCGCGCTGGCCAACGAACAACAGTTGCAAGCGTTCCAGCACGATGGCTTCTGGCATCCGATGGACACCCTGCGCGACAAAAACCACCTCGAGCATCTGTGGCAGAGCGGGGAGGCCCCATGGAAGCAATGGGACTGAGCCAGGACTTCTGGCGCGGCAAGCGGGTTCTGCTGACCGGCCATACCGGTTTCAAGGGCAGTTGGCTGACGCTGTGGCTGCAAAGCCTGGGTGCCGAGGTCAGCGGGTTTTCGCTGGACCCGTCCACCGAGCCCAGCCTGTTTGAATTGGCGCGCGTGCACGAAGGTATCAACGATCAGCGTGGCGACTTGCGCGACTTGGGCGCGTTGCTGGAGCTGATCGCCGAGACCCAACCGGAAATCGTCCTGCACCTGGCGGCCCAGCCGCTGGTGCGCGAAGGTTATCGTGACCCGCTGGGGACTTACTCCAGTAACGTCATGGGCACGCTCAATCTGCTCGAAGCGATCCGTCAGGTTGGCGGTGTGCGCGCCTGCGTGCTGGTGACCACCGACAAGGTCTACGCCAATCAGGAATGGGCGTGGCCGTACCGCGAAAACGAAGCGCTGGGCGGGCATGACCCTTACAGCAGCAGCAAAGCCTGCTGCGAGTTGCTGGCGCAGTCTTACGCGGCTTCGTTCTTCCCGGCTGAAAAATATGCCGAGCATGGTCTGGCCCTGGCCACGGCCCGTGCCGGCAATGTGCTGGGCGGCGGTGATTTTGCGCCTGAGCGTTTGATTCCCGATGTGCTCAAGGCCTGGTCCGCTGACGAACCGGTGACCCTGCGCTACCCGCAAGCCGTGCGCCCGTGGCAGCACGCGCTGGAGCCGCTGGCCGGTTACCTGCAACTGGCGGCCGGCCTCTACGAAAATGGCCCCAAGTTTGCCGGTGCGTGGAACTTCGGCCCGAGTGAAACGGACATGTGCAGCGTCGGCGAAGTCGTCGAGTTGCTCGCCAACCGCTGGCCGCAAGCCCGTGGCTTGCGCATCGAACCGAGTGAGTTGCATGAAGCCGGCCTGCTGCGCCTGGACAGCAGCCGCGCACGTCAACTGTTGGCCTGGCAACCGCGCTGGTCGTTGCAGCAGTGCCTGACCCACACGCTGGACTGGCACCTGGCCTGGCAAAACGGCGACGAAATGCGCGCCATCACCCTGGCTCAGTTGAACCTGTATCGGGGCGCGTTGTGAGCGAGTTTCTGTTAAAGCCATTGCCGCTGGCCGGTCTGTTCAGCGTGCAGCACAAACGCTTCGAGGATGAGCGCGGGCACTTCGCGCGCCTGTTCTGCGAAGGCAGCCTGAGCGCCTTCGGCCAGCCGTTTCATATCCGTCAGATCAACCATTCCTGCACCCGCGAGCGGGGCAGTGTGCGAGGCCTGCATTTTCAAAATGCGAGTGCGCCGGAAGCCAAGCTGATCACCTGCCTGCGTGGCGAAGTCTGGGACGTGGCGGTGGATTTGCGCCCTGATTCCGCGACCTTCCTGCACTGGCATGCCGAGCACTTGCGTGCCGGCGACGGACGCAGCTTGCTGATCCCGGCCGGTTTCGCCCACGGCTTCCAGACCCTGACTGACGATGCCGAATTGCTCTACCTGCACAGCGCCGATTACACGCCTGCGCATGAGGGTGGTTTGAGTGTGAACGATCCACGGCTGGCGATAACCTGGCCGTTGCCTGTCAATAATCTGTCGGCCCGGGATTCCAGCCATCCCATGCTCGATGAACACTTCGCTGGAGTGCGTGTATGAACTGCCGTGGTTGCGGGACTTCCCTGGCCTTGCCGCTGATCGACCTCGGCACCTCGCCGCCGTCCAACGCTTACGTGCGTGCCGATCAACTTGAGCAAGCCGAGCAATGGGTGCCGCTCAAGGTCGCGGTCTGTCAGCAATGCTGGCTGGTGCAGACCGAGGATTACACCAGCGCCGACAGCCTGTTCGACGCCGAGTACGCCTACTTCAGTTCGTTCTCCACAACCTGGCTGGCCCATGCCGAGCGCTATGTCGCCGAGATGACTGAGCGCTTCGGCCTGACGGCGGACAGCCGCGTGGTGGAGATCGCCGCCAACGACGGTTACCTGTTGCAGTACGTCGCCGGTCGCGGCATCCCGTGCCTGGGCGTTGAGCCGACCCGCAGTACCGCGCAAGCGGCGCGGGAAAAAGGCCTGGAAATTCGTGAACTGTTCTTCGGTCGCGGCACCGCATCGCAGCTGGTCAGCGAAGGCTGGTCCGCCGACCTGATGGCCGCCAACAACGTGTTGGCCCATGTCCCGGACATCAATGATTTTCTTGGCGGCTTTGCGACCCTGCTCAAGCCGACCGGTGTGGCGACGTTCGAGTTTCCGCAACTGCTGACGCTGATGGCCGGCCAGCAGTTCGACACGCTCTATCACGAACACTATTCCTACTTGTCACTGACGGCCGTGCAGACCTTGTGCGAGCGCAACGGTCTGCACGTGTTCGACGTCAGTCAGTTGTCGACCCATGGCGGGTCGCTGCGGGTTTTCGTCCAGCGTGCCGATGGCGTGCGTCGCGACGTGCAGCCAGCGGTTGCACAGCAACTGCAAGCCGAACTCACCGCCGGGGTGAAAACCGCCGAGTACTACGCGACCCTCGCGCCCGCCGCTGAACGCATCAAGCACGAACTGCTGCGCTTCCTGTTGCAGGCCAAGGCCGACGGCAAGCGTGTGGTCGGTTATGGCGCCGCCGCCAAGGGCAACACCTTGCTCAATTACGCCGGGGTCAAACCTGACTTGCTGGCGTGGGTGGCCGATGCCAACCCGCACAAGCAGGGCAAGTACTTGCCGGGCAGCCGCATTCCGATTGTGTCGCCGGCGCAGATCGATCTTGAAAAGCCCGATTACGTCCTGGTGCTGCCGTGGAACCTGCTGCACGAAGTCAGTCAGCAACTGGCGCAGGTGCGCCAGTGGGATGGCCGTTTTGTCATCGCCGTGCCTGAGTTGACCGTCCTGTGAAAGTGCTCGTGACCGGTGCCACCGGGTTTGTCGGCCGCCATGTGGTCCAGGCCTTGCTCGCTCGTGGCTGCGAAGTCCGCGCCGTGGCGCGTAACGCCGAGACCGCTGCGGATTTGTCGTGGATCAATGCGGTGGAGTTCATTGCGGCGGATATTCACGCCCCGACACTGAACATCCAGGCACTGACCGATGGCGTCGATGCGCTGGTGCATCTGGCGTGGCCGGGCTTGCCGAACTATCAGGCGCTGTTTCACTTCGAGCACAACCTGATGGCCGATTACCGGTTCATCAAGGGCGCGGTGGAGGCGGGGATCTCGCAAGTATTGGTCACCGGAACGTGTTTCGAATACGGCCTGCAAAGCGGCCCGCTCAGCGAGCAAACCGCACCGCAACCCATCAACCCTTATGGGTTGGCAAAAAATACGCTGCGTGTGTTTTTGCAAAACCTGCAGCAGGCTCAACCGTTCACCCTGCAATGGGCGCGGCTGTTTTACCTGCACGGCGAAGGGCAAAACCCGAACAGTTTGCTCGCCGCGCTGGACCGCGCCATCGACGCGGGCGATGACAGTTTCAACATGTCGGCCGGTGAGCAATTGCGTGATTACCTGGCGATTGAAACCGCTGCCGGTTACCTCGCCGCGATCCTGCAACAACGCGAATTCGATGGCGTAATCAATTGCGCCAGCGGCCAGCCGATTTCGGTGCGGGCGCTGGTCGAGCAACGGCTACAGGCGCGTGGTTCATCGATCCGGTTGAACCTCGGTCATTACCCATACCCGACTCACGAACCGATGGCGTTCTGGGGCGTGACGGACCGTTTGCAACAGCTACTGGGAGCAGAGCATGAGGCATGAGTTGTATCGGGTCGCCGACCTGCCGGTGTTGCAAAACCGCACCTTCGCCGACCCCGCGTCAGCCAGGGCTTCGGCCAGCGCCGACATGCTGCTGGTGCAGGACGAAAAGAGCGGGTTGATCTTCAATCAGGCCTTTGACGCCAACAAGCTCAGCTACGACGCCGACTATCAGAACGAGCAGGCGCATTCAGGCCAGTTCCAGAAGCACTTGAACGATGTCGAGGGCATCATTGCCCGCCACTTCAAGGGCCAGGAACTGATCGAAGTCGGCTGCGGCAAGGGCTACTTCCTCGAACTGCTCAAAGGCCTGGGCTACGCCATCACCGGCATCGACCCGGCCTACGAAGGCAGCAACGCCGACGTGATCAAGGCACCGTTCACCCGTGGCCTCGGTCTGGCGGCGGACGCCATCGTGCTGCGCCATGTACTGGAACACATTCAGGACCCGGTGAGTTTCCTCGCCGAGATCGCCGACGCCAATCAGGGCGGGCAGATCTACATCGAAGTGCCGTGCTTCGACTGGATCCTGGAGCACAAAGCCTGGTTCGACCTGTTCTACGAGCACGTCAATTATTTCCGCCTCGATGACCTGCGCCGGATGTTCGGCACCGTGCATGAGGCCGGCCATCTTTTCGGTGGCCAGTACCTGTACATCGTTGCAGACCTTGCAACCTTGCGCCTGACTCCGGAACAACCGGTGCCACGCCTGGACCTGCCTGACGGTTTCACCGCGAGCCTTGAGCGTGCGGTGCAGATTGTTCAAGCCGCGCCGCAGCAAGGTTCGGCGATCTGGGGCGCATCATCCAAAGGCGTGATCTATTCGCTGTTCCTGCAACGGGCCGGCGTGGCGGTGGACCGCGTGGTGGATATCAACCCGGCCAAACAGGGCCGGTATCTGCCCCTCAGTGGCGCGCGGGTTTCCTCACCGCAAGAGGCCATGGATGCACTGCCCGAAGGCGCCAACCTGTTTGTAATGAATTCCAACTACCTCGAAGAGATCAAGCGGATGACCGGTGGACGCTACGTCTATCACGCCGTCGACAGCGCTTCGTTCCAGTGACTATTGAGATTAGAAAAATGACTGACAACACCATCAATAAAGCCTTCGAAGCCGAATGCGCAGAACAAATCGCCGCTCAGGGCGACGACCAGAAACTCACCGGCCTGGCCCAGGATTTCTTCAATCAGTCGGCCAAGCACAAGTACAGCTACCACTTCTCGTGGATGGGCCGTCCGATCATCCAGTTGCCGCAAGACATGATGGCCATGCAGGAAATCATTTGGCAGGTCAAACCGGACCTGGTGATTGAATGCGGCATCGCTCACGGCGGTTCGATCATCTACTACGCCTCGTTGCTGGAACTGCAAGGTCACGGCGAAGTGCTGGGCATTGACCTCGACATTCGCCCGCACAACCGCGAAGCCATCGAAAGCCACCCGATGAGCAAGCGCATCAAGATGATTGAAGGTTCGAGCATCGACGCCGGCATCGCCGCGCAAGTCCGCGCTGCCGCCGAAGGCAAGAAAGTCATTCTGGTCCTCGATTCCAACCACACCCACGATCACGTGCTCGAAGAGCTGCGCCTGTACGCACCACTGGTGTCGGTGGACAGCTACTGCGTGGTCATGGACACCGTGGTTGAAGACATGCCGGCCGACTTCTTCCCAGACCGTCCATGGGGCCCGGGCGACAACCCGAAAACCGCGGTATGGAAATACCTGGAAGAAAACGCTGACTTCGAAATCGACCGTCAGTTGCAGAACAAACTGCTGATCACCGTGGCGCCGGACGGCTACCTGCGTCGCGTTCGTTAATCATTATTGAAAGTAGGTTCTCGGCGTCTGGCCGGTTGTGGGGATAGAAATATGCGCGTTCAAAACACTGCTCGAAATGATGTGGCACCGCTGAATGAACGATTGACGGTGGTGGTGATTTCCCACAACCGCAACGCCTACCTGCGGCGCACCTTGCAGTATTACAGCAGCTATCCCTGCCAGATCCTGGTGCTGGACTCTTCGCTGAAAATCGACGAGAACATCGCCCGTGATTACCCGATGGTTGATTACCGGCATCTGCCGCAATTCACCTATACCGGGTTGCAGGAAAAACTCGCCTTTGGCGTCAATCAGGTCACTACGCCGTACATGGTGCTGTCGGCCGACGATGATTTCCTGATTCACGACGCGGTGACCGAGTCCCTGGAGTTTCTGGAAGACAACGCCGACTACGGCATGTGCCACGGCTACGGGATCATGTACCTGGCGCGCGCCACGCAAGTGGATTATTTCCGCCGTGACCGCAAGGGGCCGGAAGATTACTGCTCGGATAACGCCCAAGAGCGCCTGATGCAATTCATGGGGCACTTCCTGCCGCCGTTCTACGCGGTCAGCCGTACCGAGTTGCTGCAGGACTGGCACAACACGTTACTGCCGGGCACCAGCTTCGAGTGGCAGGAAATCGGGCATGCCTATTACATGCTCGCGCGTGCCAAGGCGCGGATCCTGCCGATTCCGTTCGCTGTGCGGGAAATCACTTACGGTGCCACGGAGCACAACACCAACGTACTGACGGTGTTGACGCTCAAGGACGCCAAAACCGTTGCCGACCGCGAGCGCTTTGCCGAGTTTCTGGCGTCGCTACCGACCGGTATGAGCCACAAGACTCTGGCCGAGGGCAAGCAGGTTGCGCTGGACAGTTTCGCCACCATGGCTGACTGCCTGAGTAACACCCGCTCGCTCAAGGGAACGGCCATTTTCAATTCGGCCTGGCATAAAGCCGGCGAAGAGCCGGAGCGTCTGTTTGGTCAACTGCAATTTGTCGAGATGCCGTTCTATAACCAGCCGGTTTTCGATCTGCTGACTGAGTTCGAATTCCTTCTGCACACCATGCCTGCCGCCAATTATCAGTTGCAGGAACTGGAAGGCATTTTGCTCAAACAGCATGAGTTGATGCGCGTTCATCCCAACGACAACGAGCGCACTTTGCGCAGTCGTTTGTGGGAGGCCTTGAGCCTCTATGCGTTCAACCGCACGGTGGTTTCGCGTCTGGTCGAGTCGCTCAAGGGCACAGAAGAAGCGGAAGAAGGCCTCAAGCTGCAAGCCTGGGCAGACCGTCTGGCGTCGGTGCCGGCACAGGACGAACAATCGTTGTTCGAAAACATGCCGTCCGGGCGTCTGCTGAACTGGCTGGAGGCTCGCAACCCGGATGCCAAACAGCTCAAAGTGATTGCGGCGCAGCTGCGCAAACGCAATGGTGGCCCGCAGTTCGGCATCATGCTGTTGGATCTCGATGCGGACATGGTCAAGTTGCAGGCCACCTTCGACAGTCTGGCCGGAGGTCACTGCAAGGCGTTCAAAGTCGTGGTGTTCACCACCGGCGATTTGCCGGCGACCACCACGTCGCGTGACACTGTGCACTTCGTCAAAGTCACGGCCAACAACTACGTCGAACGCCTCAACCAGAGCGTTAACCAGTCCACCGCCGACTGGCTGGTACTGGCCGAGGCTGGTGATCAGTTCACCGCCAGTGGCCTGCTGCGCGCCAGCCTCGAACTGATGGGTGCCGAAGGCGTTCGTGCGGTGGCGATGGACGAAATCCAGCGCCAGGACAATGGTTCCCTGGCGGATGTGTTCCGTCCGGGCGTCAATCTTGATCTGCTGCAAACCGTGCCGTCGATGATGGCCCGGCACTGGTTGATCCAGCGTGACGTGTTGGTGGGCGCCGGTGGCTACTCGGCTGAATACATGTCGGCGCTGGAGTTCGACCTGCTGTTGCGCCTGATCGAAGACGGCGGGCTCGGTGGCCTGGCGCATCTGGCTGAGCCGCTGCTGATCTGCAATGCACCGTCCGCAGAGGAAAACCCTCACGAGCGTCAAACCCTGACCCGACACCTGACGGCCCGCGGCTACCGCGGTCAAGTCAGCTCCGAGCTGGCGCAGACCTGGCAGATCGATTACCAGCACAGCGAGCGGCCAAAGGTCTCGATCATCCTGCACAGCCAGGACAATTTGGAGACGCTGCAACGCGCCGTGGTCAGCGTGCTGCAACGTACCCGTTACCAGCAGCACGAAATTCTGATCGCCGACAATCACAGTCAGTCCGAAGAACTGGCAGCCTGGCTGTCCAGCCTGGACGGCAAGAGTGATCGCTTGCGCATATTGCGCACCGGTGAACGTCTGAGCGCCTCGGCGCTGCACAACTTCGCGGTCGCTGAAGCCAAGGGCAAGTATGTGGTGTTGATGTCGGCCCAGGTTGAAGTGGTCAACTCCAACTGGCTCGACAGTTTGCTGAACCAGGCCCAGCGTCCGGAAGTCGGGATCGTAGGCGCCAAACTGATGGATTTCCGTGGCGTCACCACGCAAGGCGGTCTGGTGCTGGGCTTTAATGGTGTGGTCGGTTCGGTGTTTGTCGGTGAGCGCAAAGACGCCAAGGGCTACATGAACGGCCACCAGGTCGAGCAGAACTACTCGGCCGTGTCCGGGGCTTGCATGATGATTCGCAAGGATCTGTATGAAGCCGTCGGTGGGCTGGACGAAGAACATTTCGATGAAGCGTTTGCCGACATCGACCTGTGCCTGAAAGCCGCAGACGCCGGTTACCTGATTGTCTGGTGCCCTCAAGCCCAGATGCTGCACCCGGGCCTGTTGCCGGATGCACCGCAAACGGCTGCCGCCCTGCAAGACAAGTGGCGCGCACGCTTCACTCAGGATGTGGCGTACAACCAGAACCTGGCCTTGACCGGCAAGGGCTTTACCCTCGGCGCAGCGTCCAGTGTGAACTGGGCGCAGTTGCTCGCTTAAGCCTGGCTGACAGGTACAAGGACTCAAGGCATGTTTAACGGTAAATCGATTTTCATCTCCGGCGGCACCGGCTCGTTCGGGCGCAATTTCATCCGTCGCCTGCTGGAGCAATACCAGCCCAAGCGCGTCGTCGTGTTCTCGCGCGACGAGCTCAAGCAGTACGAAATGCAGCAGACGTTCAATGCCCCGTGCATGCGCTACTTCCTGGGTGACGTGCGCGACGCCGACCGTTTGCGCCAGGCCATGCGCGGCATCGATTACGTGGTGCATGCCGCCGCCCTGAAACAAGTGCCGGCAGCCGAGTACAACCCGACCGAGTGCATCCGCACCAACGTCAACGGCGCAGAAAACATCATCGCCGCAGCGATCGATAACGGCGTGAAGAAAGTCGTGGCGTTGTCCACGGACAAGGCGGCCAGCCCGATCAACCTGTACGGCGCGACCAAGTTGCTGTCGGACAAACTGTTCGTTGCGGCCAACAACATTGCCGGCGAACAGCAAACCCGGTTCGCCGTGGTTCGCTACGGCAACGTTGCCGGTTCGCGGGGCTCGGTGGTGCCGTTTTTCAGCAAGCTGATCAACGAAGGCGCAACCGAACTGCCGATCACCGATGAGCGCATGACCCGCTTCTGGATCACCCTGGATCACGGCGTGCAGTTTGTACTCGACAGCTTCGCGCGCATGCACGGTGGTGAAGTGTTCGTGCCGAAGATCCCGTCGATCCGCATTGTCGATCTGGCGCTGGGCATGGCTGAACACTTGCCGCACAAGCACGTCGGGATTCGACCGGGTGAAAAACTCCATGAGCTGATGGTGCCGCTGGACGACGCGCGGATGACCCTGGAATTCGCCGACCACTACACGATTCAGCCATCAGTGCGCTTCACCAGCGTCGATGTGGATTTTGCCGTGGACAAGCTGGGTGAGCAGGGCAAGCCCGTGAGCGAAGACTTCGAGTACCGCTCTGACACCAATCCACATTTCTTGTCCGTGGGCCAGATCGCTGACCTGCACGCAGAGCTGCCGGCATGATTCCCTACGGTCGGCAAAGCCTCGATCAGGCAGACATCGACGCGGTGGTTGCCGTGTTGCAGTCTGACTGGCTCACGCAAGGGCCGACCATCGAGCGTTTCGAGCAGGCCATGGCCGAACGTTGCCAGGCCGATTTTGCCGTCGCGGTGTGCAACGCCACAGCGGCGCTGCACATTGCCTGTCTGGCGGCAGGGCTTGGGCCGGGTGACCGTTTGTGGACCACGCCGAACACCTTTTTGGCCTCGGCCAACTGCGGCCGTTATTGCGGTGCGGAGGTGGATTTCGTCGACATTGATCCGCTGACCTGGAACCTTGACACCCACGCCCTGAAAGCGAAACTGGAAACCGCTGAAGAGAACAATACGCTGCCTAAAGTGCTGGTGGCGGTAGCGTTCTCGGGTCAAAGCTGTGACATGCGCATGATCGCCGAACTGGCTGAGCGCTACGGTTTTACGGTCATCGAAGACGCTTCCCACGCGGTCGGCGCTTCCTACGCCGGGCGCCCGGTGGGCTGTGGTGAGTTTGCCGCCATGACGGTGTTCAGCTTCCATCCGGTCAAGATCATCACCAGTGCCGAAGGTGGCATGGTGCTGACCAATCGGCCGGAACTGGCCGAACGCTTGCAGCGTCTGCGCAGCCACGGCATGACCCGCGACCCGCAGCATATGACCGAGCCCAGCCACGGCCCCTGGTATTACCAACAAGTGGAACTGGGCTTCAATTACCGAATCACGGACCTGCAAGCAGCGCTGGGTTTGTCTCAGTTGAGCAAGCTCGACGGGTTTATCGAGCGTCGTCGTGAACTGGTGGCGCGTTATGAGCGTTTGCTGGCGCACCTGCCGCTGACCTTGCCCGGTATTCAGCCTGAGGCCGAGTCCGCATGGCATCTGTACGTCGTTCGCTTGCAGACAGATCGGATCAGTCTCAGCCATCGCCAAGTGTTCGAAGGGTTGCGAGCGGCCGGGGTTGGTGTGAACCTGCACTACATACCCGTGCATTTGCAGCCGTACTATCGTGACCTTGGATTTGCCGAGGGTGACTTCCCGCAAGCGGAGCGTTATTACGCCGAGGCCATCAGCCTGCCGCTGTTCCCCTTGCTAAGCGATGAGCAGCAAGATTATGTGGTCGAGCAATTGCGACGATTGACTGAGTAAACACTGCGAAAGCGGCTGATGAGAATGTGTGATGCGTGGACTGACCGAGCAGGAAAAATTCTGGCAGGGCGATTTTGGTAACCAGTACGTTGACCGCAACGTCGGGCAGCCGCTGGTGGCGGCTAACCTGGCGCTGTTTGCCAAGGCACTGACCCGGGCCGGGCGGATCGACAGCCTGGTGGAGCTGGGCACCAATGCCGGCAACAATTTGCAGGCGCTGCGTCAACTGTTGCCCCGGTGCGAGCTGTTTGGTGTGGAGATCAATGCCAGCGCCTGCACCCAGGCCCAGGCGTTGGACATTGCGCAGATCTGGCATGGATCGCTGTTCGACTTCCCCCGGACACGCCGCTATGACCTGACCTTGAGCAAGGGTGTGCTGATTCACTTGGCGCCCGAGCTGCTGCCCGCCGCCTATGCACAGTTGTATGAACTGAGCGAGCGTTACATCCTGATCGCCGAGTACTACAACCCGGCACCGGTGGAGGTGTCTTATCGCGGCAACAGCGGCAAGCTGTTCAAGCGCGATTTCGCCGGTGAAATGCTTGATCGTTACAGCGACCTGCAATTGCTGGACTATGGTTTTGGCTATCATCGCGACCCGCAATTCCCGGTGGATGACATCACTTGGTTTCTTCTGGAAAAACGTCCTTGAACAGCGTCGCGATCATCCCGGCCCGAGGCGGCAGCAAGCGTATCCCGCGCAAGAACCTCAAGCCGTTCGATGGCGTTCCGATGATTGCCCGCTCGATTCAAACCGCGCTCGATTCCGGTTTGTTCACTCAAGTCGTGGTCAGCACTGACGACGAGGAGATTGCCGAGCTGGCCCTGGCGTGCGGCGCTCAGGTGCCATTCATGCGGCCCGCAGAACTGGCTGATGACTACACCGGCACGGCGGCGGTGATTGCTCATGCCTTGCAAGCGTTACAGGGCCTGGATTTTGATTTTGCCTGTTGCATCTACGCCACTGCGCCACTGCTGCAAGCCCGGTTTTTGCAACAAGGGCTGGCGCTTCTGCAGCAGCACCCGGCCAAGTCTTTCGCGTTTTCGGTGTGCGATTTCGGTTTCCCGGTACAGCGTGCTTTAACCGTCGACGACCAAGGGGCCTTGACCGCGTTGTACCCAGAGTTTCGCAACACCCGTTCCCAGGACTTGCCGCCGGCCTATCAGGACGCCGGCCAGTTTTACTGGGGCCGCCGCGAGGCATGGTTGCGGGGCGACACCTTGTACTCGCCACAAAGCTTGCCGGTGATTCTGCCACGCTATCTGGTGCAGGACATCGACACCCCTGAAGACTGGAAACGCGCCGAATATTTGTACGCCGCGTTGAAAGCCGGCGGTGAATTGCAATGAGAGTGCTGATTCGTTCCRACGCCTCGCCGACTATTGGCAGCGGGCATATCGCCCGTTTGTTGCCACTGGCCAGAACCTTGCGCAAGCAGGGGGTGTACGTGGCGTTTGCGTGCCGGCGGCTGCCGGGACATCGGTTGGACATGCTGGCGGGCGAAGGCTTCGAAACCTTTGCGTTGCCCGATCGCTATCCCGATGAAGACCCGCAGCAAGCCATCGAGTCCATGCTGCCGTGGCAGGCCGACATCGACGCGTTGGCGCAGGCACTGGAAAACCAGGCGGTATTCGACTGGATCGTCGTCGATCACTATGGCCTCGACCATCACTGGCAGCGCGCAGCACGGCGCTGGGCGCCCCGGATTGCGGCCGTGGATGACCTCGCGACGCGCACCTACGATGTCGATCTGCTGCTCAATCAAAACCTGTCCGGTACACCTGAGGCTTACGCCTCGCTGCTATCGCCCGGTTGCCAGGCCTTGCTCGGCCCACGGTTTGCGATGCTGCGCGAAGAATTCAGCTGCCCGGCCATCGAGATCAAACCGCAGGCCAAACGCGTGCTGGTGAACTTCGGTGGTTTCGATGCCGCCATGCAGACTCACCATGCGATGTTGGCGCTGACGGATTTCCATGACTTGGAAGTCGATTTTGTTGCCGGTGCCGATAACCCGGCCTGGGAGCCAATGCAGGCGCTGGCGGCCAAGCGTCCGAACTGGCGATTGCACAGTTTCGTCAGCGACTTCTATCGGTTGATGACCGAAGCGGACCTGTTTATCGGAGCCGGTGGCGGCACCAGTTGGGAGCGGGCGGCCCTGGGGCTGCCGACGATTTGCATTGCCGTGTCGAATAATCAGCAGGCCAACGGCGAGGTGATGGCGACGGCGGGCGCCCATGTCTATCTGGGGCCTCGCGAGCAGGTCAGCGTTGAACAGTTGCGTCAGGCCATTGGCTTTGTCGCTGGCAATCAGGGGCTGCGCCAGAGTCTCGCGCAACATTCCCGGCAACTGGTCGATGGCCGGGGCGCGCAACGCGTGGCTGCCGCATTGGCCGGTGCTGTTTTGCAGATGCGCCCGGCGACACCGGCCGATGCCCGGTTGCTGTTCGAGGGGCGCAATGCCGAGGCCGTGCGACGCTGGTCGCTGGAGACCGGGGTCATCGACTGGCAATCGCATCAAAACTGGCTGACCGCCAGCTTGAGCAACGCCCAGCGCTTGTTGTTGATCGCCGAGGCGGATGACGGCCCGGTGGGTGTGCTGCGATATGACCGGCGCGGCGTTGAAGCCGAAGTCTCGATTTATCTGTTTGAAGGCCGTTTCGGGCAGGGCTGGGGCAGGGCGCTGCTGGCGCGGGGCGAAACGTTTGTGAAGGCCCACTGGCCGCCATTGCAGGTGATTACCGCCCAGGTAGTGCCGACCAATCAGCCGTCGCTGAAAGTCTTTCGCGAAGCCGGTTTTACCCAGAGTGCCTGCGCGTTTACGCGCGTTTTGAAGGATCACTGCAATGACTAGTTTCAAGATCGGCAACCGCTTGATCGGTGCGGATGCGCCACCCTTCATCATCGCTGAGATGAGTGGTAACCATAACCAGTCGCTGGACATGGCCTTACGCATCGTCGAAGCGGCGGCCAAGGCCGGCGCCCATGCCTTGAAACTGCAAACCTACACCGCTGAAACCATGACCCTGGATTTATCGGAAGGCGAGTTCTTCATCAAGGATCCAAACAGCCTGTGGGCTGGTTCTTCGTTGTATGCGTTGTACGAGAAGGCGCATACGCCGTGGGAATGGCATGCGCCGATTTTCGCCCGGGCCAAAGAGCTGGGGATGCTGGCCTTCTCCACGCCGTTTGATGACACCGCCGTCGACTTCCTTGAAAGCCTCGATGTGCCAGCGTACAAAATCGCCAGTTTTGAAAACACTGACCTGCCGCTGATTCGCCGGGTCGCCGCCACTGGCAAGCCATTGATCATCTCCACCGGCATGGCCAGCATCGCCGAGCTCGATGAAACCGTGCGTGCCGCCCGCGAGGCCGGTTGCAAGGACCTGATTCTGCTCAAGTGCACCAGCACGTATCCGGCGACACCGGCCAACAGCAACGTGCGCACGATTCCTCATCTGCGCGAATTGTTCGGTTGCCAGATCGGTTTGTCCGATCACTCCATGGGTGTCGGGGTGTCCGTGGCGGCGGTGGCGCTGGGGGCGACAGTGGTGGAGAAACATTTCACCCTCGACCGCGCGGCCGGTGGCGTAGACGCGAGTTTCTCGCTGGAACCGGCCGAACTCGAAAGCCTGGTGATCGAAACGGAACGCGCCTGGCAGGCGATGGGGCAGGTGCATTACGGCGTGACTGACGCCGAGCGCAAATCGCTGGTGTACCGCCGATCGCTGTATGTCACCCAGGACATGGCCGCCGGCGAGCCATTCACCACAGCCAACCTGCGAGCCATCCGTCCTGGCCTGGGGCTGGCCCCCAAACACGCTGAAACCCTTCTGGGCCGCCGCGCCCGCCACGCCATCACGCGTGGAACCCCGCTGGATTGGTCGCTGGTCGAATAACAGCTTATCGGGTTGATTCGGCAAATTAGCGTGACCTGCGAGTCATAACGCGCATCTTCACTGTATTGTATTAATCGGGAAGGTGGCGYCTGGCCTGCTTTTTGGCCCAGTGACAGCCTTTTATTCTTCCCGCCGTCGCCTTTTCGGGGCGACGTATTTCTCTGCTTGTCGGCGCCCCTCGAATCATTACGAGCGGTGGTATTGGGCTGTTTATTATTGGGAAGCCGTAATGATTGGCATAAAGAGCATTGCGAGCTACGTTCCTGTAGCCGGCATAGACAATTACGCACAAGGTGCAAAATTCGAGAAGGATGAAGAGTTCATCCTCGGCAAAATCGGTTCGGCTTTCTTGCCGCGCAAAGGCGACGGGCAAGAGACTTCGGACCTGTGCGTCGAAGCTGCCAACGCGCTGTTCGCCAATAACCCTGATTTGAAACGTGAAGCGATCGACGCGCTGATCGTGGTCACCCAGAACGGTGACGAAGAAGGCCTGCCACACACGGCGGCCATCGTTCAGGACAAATTGGGCCTGCCAACGACTGTGGCAGCGTTCGATATTTCCCTGGGCTGCTCCGGCTACGTCTATGGCATCTACGCGATCAAGGGCTTCATGGAAGCTGCGGGCCTGAAGAATGGCTTGCTGATCACCGCCGATCCGTACTCCAAGATCGTCGACCCGGAAGACCGTAACACCACCATGCTGTTCGGCGATGCCGCCACCGCGACCTGGATGGGCGAAAACGCCCCCTGGCAGTTGGGCAAGGCCAAGTTCGGCACCGACGGTTCTGGTGCTCCGCACCTGAAAGTGACCGATGGCGTGTTCTTCATGAACGGTCGTCAGGTGTTCAACTTTGCGTTGCTCAAAGTTCCGGCGCATTTGCATGAGCTGCTGACCGATTCGCAACTGACCGCCGACGACATCGATGCCTTCTGCATTCACCAGGGCAGTGCGGCGATTGTCGACGCCGTGGCACGCCGCTTCGAAGGCGAGCCGGAGAAGTTCATCAAGGACATGGTCGAGACCGGCAATACCGTGTCGTCGAGCATTCCGTTGCTGCTGGAAAAACATGTACTGGATTCCAGCTGGAAGCGTGTCGCACTGAGTGGTTTCGGTGTTGGATTGTCATGGGGTTCGGCGATTCTTTATCGCCCGTGACGGCGGCGCTTCAGTCATAGAAAGCCAGACACAAAAATAGCGCTCAAGGTGTAATCTTGAGCGCTATTTTTTTGCCCGAACGAAAAGCGAGGCTGCATGAGCGAGTTCTTTGAGCGCAACGTCGACGTCATCCAGCAGCGTTGGCCGGCACTGGCTGTGCGTTTGCTGGTTGAAGACACGAGCCTGTTGCAGGCTGATCTGGTGGAAGGCCTGGGTTCGACGTTGAGCATCAACGGCATTCAATTGACCAGCCGCCACGATCGCACTCGCGAGGCCAGGGTCCAGGCCGATAGCTTGCCCGTCGACAGTGCGGTGCTGCATGTCTACGGCACCGGGCTTGGCGATCTGCAGGTCGAGTTGCTTGAGCGCGCCAGTCTGCAGCGATTGTATGTGCACATTCTCAATGGCGCGGTGTTTGCGCTGGTGTTGCAGTTGCTCGAACAACATCAATGGCTCAGCGACCCTCGCGTCGAGCTGTTGTATGCCGGCGACCTGGCGGAAATCCAACTGCCGTTTTTTGCCTTGCCGTCCGAGCTGGTGCTGGCGGATGACTTCAATGCCAAGATCCGCGACCGGTTGATCAGCGAAACTCATCTGACGTTCAATAATCGTGAGTTCAACCCGCAGTCGCCTGAGATCATCGAACGCTTGCAGGCCTGTTTGCCGCTCGCGACCGCCGATGCCGACGTGGCTGAACTGTTTGGCTCGCAAGCGGGGCGGGAGGTCTTTGTGATTGCCACCGGCCCAAGCCTGGAGCAGCACTTCGATACGTTGCGCGCGATTCGCGGGCAGGAAGGACGGCCGTTGTTCATTTGCGTCGATACCGCTTACCGACCCTTGCTTAAACACGGGATTCACCCGGATATAGTGGTCAGCATCGATCAACGCATCTCGGCTCGCCATCTGCCTTCTGAAGATTCGGCCGGCATTCGCCTGGTGTACATGCCCATGCTGGACCCGTTGGTACTTCAAGCCTGGCAGGGGGCGCGGTATGCCGCTTACTCCACCAGCCCCATCTACCAATCGTTGCGCGAACAATTGCCCAAGGGCGAGTTGTATGTCGGTGGCAGCGTGATTCATCCGGCGGCAGACCTGGCGGTGAAAATGGGAGCGGCGCAGATCACGCTGTTTGGCGCCGATTTCGCCTTCCCCGGCGACAAGACCCACGCCGGCTGGAACGATGGCGATCTGGGGCCGCAACTGGGCGCGGCCAAGCACTGGGTGCTGGATGGTCACGGTCAGCGGATCAAGACGCAGCTCAACTTCCGCAGCTACTTGTGTGAGCTGGAGCGGTTTATTGCCGGCCATCCGCAGGTGCGCTTCTATAACAGCAGCCGGGCAGGGGCGACTATCGTCGGGACCACGTTTCATCCGGAGTTTGCGTCATGAGCGTTCGTGAGTCCTTCATTGCCAAGGCGCAACACTGCGCCACCTTGTTCCGTCTGGGGAGTGACGTCGAAGCCGGAATAGAGATGACCGACCTGGTCGGTGAGGTCCACCCGGCATTCGATTCGGCGTCGCAGCAAGCGCAGCAGCAGTGGGTATCTCTKCTCGGCCAGCTGTCTGCGTGTCAGGAAGCGCAGAACTGGCTCGCACTGGCCGATTATCTGGAATACGAACTGGTCGAGTTGTTGACCGAAAGCCTGTCCATTTAAGCAATTTTCTCTTCTTTCGGTGCCGGCGAACGCTCGCCAATCTGTCGCCGACGTTTCCCTGACGTCATTTTTTCGCAATCAAATCGTTGCCAACCCCTTGATTTGTGGGGGGTGGCAACGTGATGGCAAATATTTTTGAAAATCCCCTAAAGCAAGTTGCATTGGCGACGATAACTATTACGAAGGTTCTCTAGGCCATACCCGGCGGTTGCCAGGGCCGGAAGCCGCAGTACCCAACCAACGAGGAATTCGTCATGGCTTTAACTGTAAACACCAACACCACGTCGTTGAACGTTCAGAAAAACCTGAACCGCGCTTCCGATGCCCTGTCGACTTCGATGTCCCGCCTGTCTTCCGGCCTGAAAATCAACAGCGCTAAAGACGACGCCGCCGGCCTGCAGATCGCTACCCGTATGACCTCGCAAATCCGCGGTCAGAACATGGCGATCAAAAACGCCAACGACGGTATCTCGATCGCTCAGACCGCTGAAGGCGCGATGCAGGAATCGACCAACATTCTGCAGCGTATGCGTGAACTGGCTGTTCAGGCACGAAACGACTCGAACGGTACTGCTGACCGCACCGCTCTGAACAAAGAGTTCATGGCTCTGTCGGACGAAGTGACTCGTATCGCCCAGTCGACCAACCTGAACGGCAAAAACCTGATCGACGGCACCGCCGGCACCATGACCTTCCAGGTTGGTTCCAACAGCGGTACTGCTAACCAGATCACTCTGACTCTGGCCAGCGGCTTCGACGCAACAACTCTGTCCGTTAACTCGGCTGCCCTGCAGATCACTGGTAACAGCTCGGCTACTGCTCAGGCTTCGTTCACCGCTGCTGTGACCAAGATCGACGCTGCTCTGGCAACAATCAACGCCAGCCGTGCTGACCTGGGTGCTGCACAAAACCGTCTGACCAGCACCATCTCCAACCTGCAGAACATCAACGAAAACGCCGAAGCTGCTCGTGGTCGCGTACAAGACACCGACTTCGCTTCTGAAACTGCACAGCTGACCAAGCAACAAACTCTGCAACAAGCTTCCACCGCAGTTCTGGCTCAGGCCAACCAACTGCCATCCGCTGTACTGAAACTGCTTCAGTAATAGCTGATTGAGTTTTGGCGAGGGGTGCGCGCTGTTGGCGCCCTCTCGCTTTTTCACTTTTAGAGGTGATGGACATGGATATGAGCGTGAAGCTGAACTTGTCTTATCCGGCGGCCAAGCAGGCGACGACCGTTGCCGATAAGCCTGCGGAAAAGCCTCGAGCGGAGCCCGCGAAAGTGGTCGACGTCAAGGGCGCGCGCCAGACTGCCCAGACTGAACAGGACAAGCTGAAGATGGCTGTCGAGGAAATTGAAAAGTTCGTTCAGTCGGTCAAGCGTAACCTGGAATTCTCGATTGATGAGCCTTCCGGGCAAGTGGTTGTGAAAGTCATTGCCAGTGAGTCGGGTGAGGTGGTTCGCCAGATCCCCAACGAAGAAGTCCTGAAGCTGGCCAATAGTTTGAATGATGCAAGCAGCTTGTTGTTCAGCGCTAAAGCCTGACAGCTGGCACGAATTTTGTTGCTATGTTCTTTTGGGCGTTGTAGTGGTCAAAAGACCGGCGACACACTGAAGGGAGTTCCACATGGCAAGTCCAATTTTACCGGGCACGGGTTTAGGTTCAGGTATTGATACCGGTGCTATCGTCAAGGCCTTGGTGAACGCTGACAAAGCGGCCAAGCAAGGTCAGATCGACCGTGGGACCACTACCAATACCGCGAGCATCTCTGGGATCGGTACCCTGAAGTCGCTTCTGGCCACGTTCCAGAAAGCGCTCGCCGATCTGGGCAGCACGACAACCCCTCAGTTCACGGGGTATGCGGCCACGTCGTCCGACGCCAAGGTGCTGACCGCCACGTCCAGTAACACGGCTGTTGCCGGCAACTACGTCGTCAACGTCACCAGTCTTGCCACTGCGTCCAAAGTAGCCTCTGCGGCATTTGCCGGCGGTGCGACCAGTGCGATCACTCCGGGCACGCTGACCATTACTCAGAACGGCACCAGCTACCCTGTTACCGTCGGTGCGGGCGCCACGCTGCAATCGGTGCGTGACTCGATCAACAGCCAGTACCAGGCCAGTGGTCTGAGCGCCAACATCGTGACCGACAGTTTCGGTTCCCGCCTGGTGTTGGGCTCTACCACGACCGGTGCAGGTTCTGATATCTCTGCCAGCGGCATTGCGGAACTGGCAATCAACGGGTCGCTCCCAATGGGCGCCACCCCGACGGCGACGTCTTCGGGTGCCATTAGTGCCCTTGCCAAGGATGCGGTGTTCTCGGTCGACGGTCTGGCAATGACCAGCAAGTCCAATACCATCGACAAGACGATCTCTGGTCTGAGTCTGAACCTGGTCGCCGTAGGTACATCGACTGTAACCGTCGCTTCCAACAACGATGGTCTGAAAGCGTCGATCCAGAAGTTTGTCGACGCCTACAACGCAGTCGCCAACGCTGTGACCTCGCTGACCAAGCCGTCCCTGGACGACGATGGCAAGCCAACCGTACCGGCTGCGCTGACCGGTGACCCGATGCCTCGTGCCCTGTTGGCGGCCATTCGTGGTCCATTGTCCCAGACCGGTGCCGGCGACAAGCTGACTGTTCTGTCGCAGCTGGGGATCAACACCGACCAGAAAACCGGTGCGTTGACCTTTGATGGCACCAAGTTCACCGCTGCCATGAACGACAAGAAGCTTGGTGGCGAGGTTCAGACCCTGTTTACCGGTACTAACGGTCTGCTTGAGCGCATGAACAATGTGATCAAGCCCTACACCGATACCGGTGGCATTATCGACACACGCACCGCCAACCTGAATAAAACCAAAACCAAGCTGACCGCCGATCAGGCTGATTTGGATCGTCGAGTCGAAACGCTGACCGCTCTATTGACTAAAAAGTACAACGACATGGATTCCCTCGTTGGTAAATTGAAGGCGACAGCCAGCAATATCACCAGCATGTTCGATGCCATGGCTGCTCAGCAGAAGAACTCGTAACACCCAAAACGCCAAAAGCCCGGCAGCGTTTTCAAGCGCTCCGGGCTTTTTGCATTTGAATCTAAAGTTTTTTGACGCGTCGTCGATACACTGGTTAGACGAACACAGAATTTTGATGAGGTACAACATGAATCCAATGTTAGCCCTTCGCCAGTACCAGAAGATTGGCGCTCAAGCGCAAACTTCCGAAGCCAGTCCTCATCGACTGGTGCAGATGCTGATGGAAGGTGGCCTGGATCGTATTGCCCAGGCCAAAGGCGCGATGGAGCGTAAAGACATTCCGAACAAAGGCATTCTGATTGGCAAGGCCATCGGCATCATCGGTGGTTTGCGTGAAGGCCTGGACCTCGAAAACTCCATCGAAACGGTCGGTGAACTGGACAATCTATACACCTACATGATGAAGCGTCTGGCAGAAGCCAATATTAAGACTGATCCGAAGATTCTCGACGAAGTCTCTGATTTGCTTCGTACTGTCAAAGACGGTTGGGATGGTATCGCCGCACCTGTTCCGCAGTTTTAAGGAGGTCGCCATGAGTCTTGTATTGCAGCGAATCGAACACACCCGCGAAGCCCTGGTCGGTGCATTGGCCGAGCGTAATTGGGAGGCCATCGGTGAGTTGGACCTGGCGTGCCGGTCCTGCATGGAAGACGTCTTGAGTGAAGCGTCGGTGGACGAGGCCGCGTTGCGCGACAATCTTGAGGAGTTGCTTGGGGTGTACAAGCAGCTTCTTGAGGCGGCGACGGGGGAGAGGCAAGCGATAGTCGACGAGATGTCGCAGATCCATCAAGCACAGAACGCGGCAAAGGTTTACCATCTGTTCGGTTAATTAATCCTCAGTTAATCCAATGATAGTGCGCCATAAATTTGACTGTGCACGGTTTTTTGACTTAACTAGTGGCTGGTTCCAGATTTCAGACGTTTACAGGCAGAATGTGTCTGCAAGCGTCTAGCTTGCCCCATCATTTTTGGGCATTGAGTTGACTAGGGAAGTTGCTATTGCATGTGGCGTGAAACCAAAATTCTGCTGATTGATGACGATAGCGTCCGTCGCCGCGACCTGGCGGTGATTTTAAATTTTCTTGGCGAAGAAAATTTACCCTGTGGTAGCCATGACTGGCAGCAGGCTGTCGGCTCTTTGTCATCAAGTCGTGAAGTGATCTGTGTCCTCATCGGGACGGTCAATGCTCCTGGCGCACTTACGGGCTTGTTAAAGACACTCGCAACCTGGGATGAGTTCCTTCCGGTTTTGTTAATGGGCGATAATTCTTCCGTTGACCTGCCAGAAGACCAGCGTCGCCGGGTACTTTCGACCCTCGAAATGCCACCCAGCTACAGCAAATTGCTCGATTCGCTGCACCGTGCCCAGGTCTATCGCGAGATGTACGACCAGGCTCGCGAGCGCGGTCGTCACCGTGAACCCAATCTGTTCCGCAGCCTTGTCGGCACCAGCCGGGCGATTCAACACGTCCGTCAGATGATGCAGCAAGTGGCCGACACCGACGCCAGCGTGCTGATCCTCGGTGAGTCCGGCACTGGCAAGGAAGTGGTTGCGCGCAACTTGCATTACCACTCCAAGCGCCGTGATGCGCCATTCGTTCCAGTCAACTGTGGGGCGATCCCGGCCGAGTTGCTGGAAAGCGAATTGTTCGGTCATGAGAAAGGTGCCTTCACCGGGGCGATCACCAGCCGTGCCGGGCGTTTCGAACTGGCCAATGGCGGTACGCTGTTCCTCGATGAAATCGGCGACATGCCGCTGCCGATGCAGGTCAAGCTGTTGCGCGTGCTGCAGGAACGCACTTTCGAGCGCGTGGGCAGCAACAAGACCCAGAGCGTCGACGTGCGCATCATTGCCGCGACCCACAAGAATCTCGAAAGCATGATCGAGATCGGCACGTTCCGCGAAGACTTGTACTACCGCCTGAATGTGTTCCCGATCGAAATGGCGCCGCTGCGCGAACGCGTCGAAGACATTCCGTTGCTGATGAACGAGTTGATCTCGCGCATGGAGCACGAGAAGCGCGGTTCGATCCGTTTCAACTCCGCCGCGATCATGTCGCTGTGCCGTCACGGTTGGCCGGGCAACGTCCGCGAGCTCGCCAACCTGGTGGAGCGTATGGCGATCATGCACCCGTACGGGGTAATCGGCGTCGTCGAGTTGCCGAAGAAATTCCGCTACGTCGATGACGAAGACGAGCAACTGGTCGACAGCTTGCGCAGCGAGCTTGAAGAGCGGGTGGCCATCAATGGTCATACCCCGGACTTCACCGCCAATGCCATGCTGCCGCCGGAAGGCCTGGACCTGAAGGACTACCTCGGTGGTCTGGAGCAGGGCCTGATTCAGCAGGCGCTGGATGATGCCAATGGCATCGTTGCACGCGCGGCTGAACGCCTGCGTATTCGTCGCACCACGCTGGTGGAAAAGATGCGCAAGTACGGCATGAGCCGTCGTGACGGTGATGAACAGGCGGATGATTGACGCCTGTTTTTCAAGTCCTTCATATTTGGGCGGTTTTTTTTAGGCACGGGTATTGCTAAGTCCCTCGCAACGTTCCGTTTAACTGACGGTCAGCCAAGCGAGAGAGCACGATGCCCCAAGCCGCCCAGATGTCTCCTGTCCCTGACACCTCGGGGCAACTGTCGTCCGTAGAGCAGGCAAACCGGCCAGGCCTTGAGCAGGCCTTTGCACTGTTCAGTCAGATGTCGAGCCAATTGACCGATTCCTACAGCATGCTTGAAGCTCGGGTCACTGAGCTCAAGGGCGAGCTGGCCGTGGTCAGTGCCCAGCGCATGCAAGAGCTGGCGGAAAAAGAACGCCTGGCTAATCGTCTGCAAAACCTCCTCGATCTATTGCCCGGCGGCGTCATCGTTATCGATGCCCAAGGCATCGTGCGCGAAGCCAACCCGGCGGCTTGCGAATTGCTTGGGTTGCCTCTGGAAGGAGAGCTGTGGCGCCATGTCATCGCCCGTTGCTTCGCGCCTCGCGAAGACGACGGTCACGAAGTTTCGCTAAAGGACGGTCGCCGTCTGTCGATCGCCACTCGCTCGCTTGATGCTGAGCCGGGGCAGTTGGTGTTGCTCAACGACCTGACTGAAACCCGCCACCTGCAAGATCAACTGGCCCGTCATGAGCGATTGTCTTCCCTGGGTCGAATGGTTGCCTCGCTGGCTCATCAAATTCGTACGCCGTTGTCGGCCGCTCTGCTTTACGCCAGTCACTTGACTGAGCAGGAACTCCCCGTCGCAACGCAGCAACGTTTTGCCGGTCGCCTGAAAGAGCGCTTGCATGAGTTGGAGCATCAGGTTCGCGACATGCTGGTGTTCGCGCGTGGGGAGTTACCGTTGACCGATCGCCTCACGCCCGGGCAGCTGATGCGGTCGCTGCAAGCGGCGGCATTGACCCATGTTCAGGATTTGCCGGTGCGTTGGCAGTGCGACAGTCACGCCGGAGAGTTGCTGTGCAATCGCGACACGCTGATTGGGGCGATCCTCAATCTGATCGAGAATGCGATTCAGGCGAGTGCCGGCGATGTCCGTTTGAAGGTTCACTTTTATACCCGTGAAAACAACCTGCGCGTGTGCGTCAGCGACAGTGGCAGTGGCATCGACAGCAAAGTGCTGGCGCGTCTGGGGGAGCCGTTCTTTACCACCAAGACCACCGGAACCGGCCTGGGCCTGACCGTGGTCAAGGCGGTAGCGCGTGCGCATCAGGGAGAATTGCAGCTGCACTCGCGGCCCGGGCGCGGTACGTGTGCGCAAGTGATCCTGCCGCTGTTTTCGGGTGAAAAGCGCAATGCTCAGGGAGCGAAGTGAAGGGCATGACAATCAAGGTTCTGCTGGTCGAAGATGACCGCGCGCTGCGCGAAGCGTTGGCCGATACGCTGATGTTGGCGGGTCACGACTACAAGGCAGTCGGCTCGGCCGAGGATGCGTTGGCGGCTGTGGCTGTCGAGGCGTTCAATCTGGTCATCAGTGACGTCAACATGCCGGGCATGGACGGGCATCAACTGCTTGGCTTGCTTCGGGCGCGTCAGCCGCAATTACCGGTGCTGCTGATGACGGCTCATGGCGCCGTCGAGCGGGCGGTCGATGCAATGCGCCAGGGCGCGGCGGATTATTTGGTCAAGCCGTTCGAACCCAAGGCATTGCTTGATTTGGTGGCGCGGCATGCGCTGGGCAATCTCGGTACGGCCGAGGGCGAAGGCCCGGTGGCGTTCGAGCCGGCCAGTGCGCAATTGCTGGAATTAGCCGCCAGAGTGGCGCGCAGTGATTCCACGGTGTTGATCTCTGGCGAATCGGGCACGGGTAAAGAAGTGTTGGCGCGCTACATTCACCAGCATTCCCATCGCGCCAGTCAGCCGTTCATTGCGATCAACTGTGCGGCGATTCCCGACAACATGCTCGAAGCCACGTTGTTCGGTCACGAAAAAGGTTCGTTCACTGGCGCCATCGCGGCGCAGGCTGGCAAGTTCGAACAGGCTGACGGCGGCACGATTCTGCTCGACGAAATTTCCGAAATGCCCCTTGGACTTCAAGCCAAGTTGCTGCGTGTTTTGCAGGAGCGCGAAGTCGAGCGGGTGGGCGCACGCAAAACGATCACGCTCGACATCCGAGTGGTGGCCACCACCAACCGGGATCTGGCCGGTGAGGTGGCGGCGGGGCGTTTTCGTGAAGACCTTTACTATCGGCTGTCGGTGTTTCCGCTGGCCTGGCGTCCGCTGCGCGAACGCACCGCCGACATCCTGCCGCTGGCCGAGCGCCTTCTGGCCAAGCACGTCAATAAAATGAAGCATGCCGCGGCGAAGCTGTCGCCCGAGGCGCAGGCCTGCCTGATGGGATATCCGTGGCCGGGCAACGTGCGGGAGCTGGATAATGCGATCCAGCGTGCCTTGATTTTGCAGCAGGGTGGTTTGATTCAGCCGCAGGATTTCTGCCTGTCCGGGCCGGTCGCCTGCGCGCCGTTGCCTGCAATGGCGCCGGTGCAGGTGCGTGCGGTGGAGGTTGATGCTGAATCGGCTGGCGCTTTGGGTGATGACCTGCGTCGCCGCGAGTACCAGATGATCGTCGACACCTTGCGTTCCGAGCGCGGCCGTCGCAAAGAGGCCGCCGAACGACTGGGCATCAGCCCGCGCACCTTGCGCTACAAGCTGGCGCAGATGCGCGACGCCGGCATGGACGTCGAAGCTTACTTGTTCGCCACCGGATCCCTGTAGCAGCTGGCGAAGCCTGCGTCCGGCTGCGTAGCAGTCGTAAAGCCTGAGTACTCGATTTTCCTGAAACACCGCATTGACTGATTTTACGACTGCTGCGCAGCCGGACGCAGGCTGCGCCAGCTGCTACAGATAGCGTTACAGGTTGTGAGGATGCGGTTTTGTTTGGAGTGGCCACGGAGCTGGCACCCTTGTTGCTAACACCTCACTACCCGCCGAGTGAGTGTCAAAAAATTGCGGGTCGCCAATGAGAGTAGACCATGAGCCAAGGTATTGAATTTAATCGGTTGATGCTGGATATGCGTTCCATGCAAATGGATGCCATGTCTGCGCCGAAATCGACTGCCGCAGTCCCTGAATTGGGTGGCAGCAGCTTTTCCGACATGCTCGGTCAGGCCGTCAATAAAGTGAACGACACCCAGCAGGCGTCCAATCAGTTGGCCAGTGCCTTCGAGATCGGCAAGAGCGGCGTCGACCTGACGGACGTAATGATCTCCTCGCAGAAGGCCAGCGTGTCTTTCCAGGCGTTGACGCAAGTGCGCAACAAGCTGGTTCAGGCTTACCAAGACATCATGCAGATGCCGGTTTAAGGACGAATTGAGTCATGGCAGAAGCAGTCGCCGATAACGTTCCGGCCAAGGTCACTCCAATAGACGGCAAACCGCCGCTGTTCGGGTTGTCCTTCCTGGAAAACCTCTCCGAGATGACCATGTTGCGTCAGGTAGGCCTGTTGGTCGGCCTGGCTGCGAGCGTGGCGATTGGTTTTGCCGTCGTGCTGTGGTCTCAGCAGCCGGACTACCGGCCTCTGTACGGCAGCCTTGCCGGTATGGACGCCAAGCAGGTCATGGACACCCTGGCCTCCGCCGATATTCCCTATACCGTTGAACCCAATTCCGGTGCCTTGCTGGTCAAGGCCGATGACCTGTCCCGTGCGCGTCTCAAGCTCGCGGCCGCTGGTGTCACTCCCAGCGATGGCAACATCGGCTTTGAAATCCTCGACAAGGACCAGGGGCTCGGGACCAGCCAGTTCATGGAAGCGACCCGTTATCGTCGCGGCCTCGAAGGCGAACTGGCGCGGACCATTTCCAGCCTGAACAACGTCAAGGGTGCCCGCGTGCACCTGGCGATTCCGAAAAGCTCGGTGTTCGTGCGTGATGAACGCAAGCCAAGCGCTTCGGTACTGGTTGAGCTGTATTCCGGTCGTTCGCTGGAACCGGGTCAGGTGATCGCGATCATCAACCTGGTCGCGACCAGTGTTCCTGAACTGAGCAAATCGCAGATCACCGTCGTCGACCAGAAAGGCAACCTGCTGTCGGATCAGGCGGAGAACTCCGAACTGACGATGGCCGGCAAGCAATTCGATTACAGCCGTCGCATGGAAACCATGCTGACCCAGCGCGTGCACAACATCCTGCAACCGGTGTTGGGCAATGACCGCTATAAAGCCGAAGTCTCGGCTGACGTCGATTTCAGTGCCGTCGAGTCGACCTCCGAGCAGTTCAACCCGGATCAACCGGCGTTGCGCAGCGAGCAATCGGTCAACGAACAACGCACCGCCAGCAATGGCCCGCAAGGTGTGCCGGGTGCCTTGAGCAACCAGCCGCCGTCGCCAGCCTCGGCACCGCAAACCACTGGTGGCACGACCGCCTCAGCCGGCATGGTACAGCCAGGTCAGCCGTTGATCGATGCCAACGGCCAGCAAATCATGGACCCTGCCACCGGTCAGCCAATGCTGGCGCCGTACCCGGCAGACAAGCGTCAACAATCCACCAAGAACTTCGAGCTCGACCGCTCCATCAGTCACACCAAGCAGCAGCAGGGCCGATTGAATCGCCTGTCGGTGTCGGTGGTGGTGGACGATCAGGTCAAGGTCAATGCCGCCAACGGCGAAACCACCCGTGCGCCGTGGAGTGCCGACGAATTGGCACGCTTCACTCGCCTGGTGCAGGACGCCGTCGGTTTCGACGCCAGCCGTGGCGACAGCGTCAGCGTGATCAACATGCCGTTCTCCGCAGAACGCGGTGAAGTGATTGCCGATATTCCGTTCTACTCGCAGCCGTGGTTCTGGGACATCGTCAAGCAAGTGATGGGTGTCTTGTTCATCCTCGTGCTGGTGTTCGGCGTGCTGCGTCCGGTGCTCAACAACATCACCGGTGGCGGCAAAGACAAGCAACTGGCTGGCTTGGGCAGCGACGGAGAACTCGGTGGCATGGTCGGCCTGGACGGCGAACTGGCCAACGATCGCGTCAGCCTCGGCGGCCCGCAAAGCATCCTGCTGCCGAGCCCGAGCGAAGGCTATGACGCACAGTTGAATGCAATCAAGAGTCTGGTGGCAGAAGACCCGGGTCGCGTGGCCCAGGTCGTGAAAGAGTGGATTAACGCAGATGAGTGATAACCGAGCCGTTGCCGCCAAACTGACCAAGGTCGACAAAGCCGCGATCCTGCTGCTGTCCCTCGGTTCGACCGATGCTGCCCAGGTGTTGCGCCACATGGGGCCTAAGGAGGTCCAGCGTGTAGGTGTGGCGATGGCCCAAATGGGCAACGTGCACCGCGAGCAAGTCGAACAGGTCATGAGCGAGTTCGTCGACATCGTCGGCGACCAGACCAGCCTGGGCGTCGGCTCCGACGACTACGTGCGCAAAATGCTCACCCAGGCACTGGGCGAAGACAAGGCCAACGGCCTGATCGACCGCATCCTGCTGGGTGGCAACACCAGCGGCCTCGACAGCCTGAAGTGGATGGAGCCGCGCGCCGTCGCCGACGTGATCCGTTACGAGCACCCGCAGATCCAGGCGATCGTGGTGGCGTATCTCGACCCGGATCAGGCTGGCGAAGTGCTGGGTAACTTCGACCACAAGGTACGACTGGACATCATTCTGCGAGTCTCCTCGCTGAACACTGTGCAGCCGGCGGCCCTGAAGGAACTCAACCAGATTCTCGAGAAGCAGTTCTCCGGCAACTCGAATGCCTCGCGCACCACCCTGGGTGGTATCAAGCGCGCGGCCGACATCATGAACTTCCTCGACAGCTCGATCGAAGGTCAGCTGATGGACTCGATCCGCGAAGTCGACGAAGACCTGTCCGGTCAGATCGAAGACCTCATGTTCGTGTTCAACAACCTGTCCGATGTCGACGACCGCGGAATTCAGGCGTTGCTGCGCGAAGTGTCCTCCGACGTGCTGGTGCTGGCCCTCAAGGGTTCGGACGAAGGCGTCAAGGAAAAGATCTTCAAGAACATGTCCAAACGGGCGGCCGAACTGTTGCGCGACGACCTCGAAGCCAAAGGCCCGGTGCGCGTCAGCGACGTGGAAACCGCGCAGAAAGAAATCCTCACCATTGCCCGCCGTATGGCCGAAGCCGGAGAAATCGTTCTCGGCGGGAAGGGCGGCGAAGAGATGATCTAAGGTCACTATGTCGTCCAAACATGATGAGTCCCAGACCGACCTGATTCGCGGTAAGCACGTTGCCGGTTTCGACGTCTGGGCGCTGCCCAGTTTCGACCCTTTCGTCCCGGAGCCCGAGCCAGAACCTGAGCCCGAGCCACCGGAGATGGAAGAAGTGCCGCTGGAAGAAGTCCAGCCACTGACCCTCGAAGAGCTCGAAGCCATTCGCCAGGAGGCCTACAACGAAGGCTTCGCCGTTGGCGAGAAAGAAGGTTTCCACAGCACCACGCTCAAGGTTCGTCAGGAGGCCGAAGCGGCCCTGGCACCGAAAATCGCCGGGCTGGAGCAACTGATGGTCAACCTGTTCGAGCCCATCGCCGAGCAGGACACCCAGATTGAAAAATCGCTGGTCGACCTCGTGCAGCACATCACCAAACAGGTGATCCAGCGCGAATTGGCCATCGATTCGACACAGATCGAACACGTCATGCGTGAAGCGCTCAAGCTCCTGCCATTGGGCGTGGGTAACGTGCGCTTGTACATCAACCCGCAAGACTTCGAACAAGTCAAAGCCCTGCGCGAACGCCATGAAGAAACCTGGCGCATCGTCGAAGACGAGTCGCTGTTGCCTGGCGGTTGCCGCGTCGAGACTGAACACAGCCGCATCGATGCCACCGTCGAAACCCGCGTTGCCCAAGTCATGGCCAAGTTGCTCGATCAACTGCACGATCAGGCGTTGCACCCGTCTGCGCCGGATCTGAGCCTGGACGTTCCGGTCGACGAAAAACCTGTTGCCGAGTCGGCACTGGACGACCCCGATGCGCCTTGATCGCACCAGCTTCGCCAAGCGCCTGGGCGGTTACGCCGAGGCCACGGAGCTTGCCGGCGCGCCGATTCTGGAAGGCCGTTTGTTGCGCATGGTCGGCCTGACCCTCGAAGCCGAAGGCTTGCGGGCGGCCATGGGCAGCCGCTGCATGGTCATCAACGACGACACGTATCACCCGGTGCAGGTCGAAGCCGAGGTCATGGGCTTCTCCGGCAGCAAAGTTTTCCTGATGCCGGTCGGCAGCGTCGCCGGTATTGCGCCCGGTGCCCGCGTGGTTCCCCTGGCCGATACCGGTCGCTTGCCGATGGGCATGAGCATGCTCGGGCGGGTGCTTGATGGCGCCGGCCGCGCGCTCGACGGCAAGGGTGGGATGAAAGCCGAAGACTGGGTGCCGATGGACGGCCCCACGATCAACCCGCTCAAGCGCGAGCCGATCAGCGAACCGCTGGACGTCGGCATTCGTACCATCAACGGTTTGTTGACTGTCGGTCGCGGTCAGCGGCTCGGGCTGTTCGCCGGTACCGGCGTCGGTAAGTCGGTGCTGTTGGGCATGATGACGCGCTTCACCGAGGCCGACATCATCGTAGTCGGGCTGATCGGTGAGCGGGGTCGCGAAGTTAAAGAATTCATCGAGCACATCCTCGGTGAAGAAGGGCTCAAGCGTTCCGTGGTGGTGGCGTCGCCTGCGGACGATGCGCCGCTGATGCGTCTGCGCGCAGCGATGTACTGCACGCGCATCGCCGAATATTTCCGCGACAAGGGCAAGAACGTCCTGTTGCTCATGGACTCCCTGACCCGTTTTGCCCAGGCTCAGCGGGAAATCGCCTTGGCCATCGGCGAACCACCTGCCACCAAGGGTTATCCGCCGTCGGTGTTCGCCAAGTTGCCAAAACTGGTGGAGCGGGCCGGTAACGCCGAGAAGGGCGGAGGTTCGATCACCGCCTTCTACACGGTGTTGTCCGAAGGCGATGATCAGCAGGACCCGATTGCCGATGCCGCGCGAGGCGTGCTCGACGGGCACATCGTGTTGTCCCGGCGCCTGGCCGAGGAAGGGCATTACCCGGCCATCGATATCGAAGCGTCCATCAGCCGGGTCATGCCGTCGGTGGTCAGCCCGGAACACATGACCCGTGCGCAAATGTTCAAGCAATACTGGTCACGCTATCAGCAGAGTCGCGATCTGATCAGCGTCGGTGCCTATGTGCCGGGCGGCGATCGTGAAACCGACACCGCGATCTCCCTCCAGCCGGCCATGGTTACTTACCTGMGTCAGGGTTTGAACGACAACATTGGCATGGGCGCCAGCGTCAACCATCTCGCCTCCGTCTTTGYCCCGGCAGCGGGCGGCTAACCGACCATGGCCCTGAGTCGAGCCGCGCGCCTGGCGCCGGTGGTGGAAATGGCCGAAAAGGCCGAGAAAACCGCCGTCATGCGCCTCGGGCACTTTCAGGGTCAGGTTCGCGTGGCGGAAAGCAAACTCGCCGACCTCGAAGCCTTTCGCCTCGAATACCAGGAACAATGGATCGTGCGCGGCAGCAGTGGCGTTTCTGGCCAATGGCTGCTGGGCTATCAGGGCTTTCTGGCGCAACTCGGTACGGCCATCGATCAGCAGCGACAGAGCCTGAACTGGCATCAAAACAACCTGAGCAAAGCGCGCGATTCCTGGCAGCAGGCGTTCGCGCGGGTTGAAGGCTTGCGCAAACTTGTACAACGTTACATGGACGAGGCGCGGCAGTTGGAGGACAAGCGCGAGCAGAGATTGCTGGATGAGCTGTCCCAGCGCTTGCCGCGTCAGAATCCGTATTGAACAATCGCTGCGCCTTGCTCCCCTCTCTACCAAGTGCTAAACCTTGTACAGCACGCTACCCCATGACAAGGAAGCCGATAAATGTCAGTCATCTCAGAAGTGTCCAAAGATGGGCAAAAACTGACGATTTCGATCAAGGGACGATTCGATTTCGCCAAGCATCAGGAGTTTCGTGAGTCTTACGAGGACAAGGCGCTTTCGGCGGTCGTGGTCGACTTGAAAGATGCGACCTACCTCGACAGCTCCGCGCTGGGCATGTTGCTGCTGCTACGGGATCACGCCGGTGGCGACGATTCCGATATTCGCGTGGTCAACAGCAGTTCGGACGTCAGGAAGATCCTCGCCATCTCCAACTTCGACAAGCTGTTCGACATCAGTTGACTGCCATGCAGTCGCTCGCCCCCCTGACGATCCTCATCGCCGAAGACAGCGCGGCCGATCGCATGCTGCTGTCGACTATCGTCCGTCGCCAGGGCCATGAGGTGCTGACGGCTGCCAATGGCGCCGAAGCGGTCGATGCATTTCGTGAACAGCGACCGCAACTGGTCTTGATGGACGCCATGATGCCGGTGATGGACGGTTTCGAGGCGGCGCGCCAGATCAAACTGTTGGCCGGGGAAACCCTGGTGCCGATCATCTTTCTGACGTCGCTCACCGAAAGTGAAGCCTTGGCCCGATGCCTGGAGGCTGGCGGTGACGACTTTCTGGCAAAACCCTATAACCCGGTGATTCTCGCCGCCAAGATCAACGCGATGGATCGCTTGCGCCGCTTGCAGGCGACCGTGCTGCAACAGCGCGACCTGATCGCCAAACATCACGATTATTTGCTCAATGAGCAGCGGGTGGCGAAGGCGGTGTTCGACAAAGTGGCGCATTCGGGCTGTCTGAATGCGCCGAACATCCGCTACCTGCAATCGCCCTATGCGCTGTTCAACGGTGATCTGCTGTTGGCGGCCTTCACCCCGGCCGGCGATATGCATGTGCTGCTGGGGGATTTCACCGGCCATGGCTTGCCGGCGGCCGTGGGCGCCATGCCGCTGGCGGAAGTGTTCTACGGCATGACCGCCAAGGGCTACGGGCTGGCCGAAACCCTGCGTGAAATGAACGCCAAGCTCAAACGCATCCTGCCGGTGGACATGTTCTGTTGCGCAACGCTGTTGAGTTTGAGTTTTCAACGACGTTCGGTGGAGGTCTGGAATGGCGGAATGCCGGATGGCTACCTGCACGTCATTGCTACGGGGGAGCGCAAACGATTGAAAGCGCGCCACCTGCCGCTGGGGGTGCTGAGTCCGCAAACCTTCGATGACCGCACCGAAGTGTTTCCGATGGCGGTCGGGGATCGCGTGTTCCTGCTGTCCGACGGGGTCATCGACACCTGCGATAGCCACGAACAATTGTTTGGCGTGGACCGGTTGCAGCAGGTGTTTGCAGCCAATCGTCAGCCTGACCTGCTGTTTGAGGAAATCGAACAGGCCTTGCGCGATTTCGGTGGCCAGGCCCGTGATGACGTGAGTATGGTCGAGGTCAGTCTGCTGGAGGCGGCGCAACTGAGCCCGCCGGCACTGGTGTATTCCGACAGTGGTCAGTCCTGCCCGCTGGACTGGTCGGTGAGTTTCGAGTTTCGTGCGGCCACCCTCAAGCGTTTCAACCCGCTGCCATACCTCTTGCAGTTGTTGCTTGAGGTTCATGGGCTGCGGGCTCAAAGTGGCGCGCTTCACAGCGTGCTCGCCGAGCTGTATTCCAATGCCCTGGAGCACGGCGTGCTGGGGCTGGATTCAAGCCTCAAGCGTGATTCGTCGGGGTTCGCGCGTTATTATCTTCAGCGAAATGAGCGGCTGGAGGCACTGCAGGACGGCTATGTGCGGGTGCATTTGCAAGTGGTGCCCGAAGGCGAGGGCGGTCGGCTGATTGTTCGGGTTGAGGACAGCGGTATCGGTTTTGATGTGGATCGGGTGCTGGAGCGACCGCTTGATGGTATCCGTCTGTCGGGTCGTGGCATCAGTCTTATCCGCCAGTTGAGCCGTAACGCGAGCTGGTCTGACGATGGTCGAAGTGCGCGCGTGGAGTTTCTCTGGGAGGCTCTGGCATAATTCACCCATTCTTGATCAAGGAGTGAGCAAGTGGCTGACGAACATCTGGACCGAAACGTGCTGAGCGCGTTGCAAGAGGTCATGGAACAAGACTATCCCGAATTGCTGGATACGTTCCTTCGCGATTCAGAAGAGCGTTTGCTTCTGCTGAAAAAGGCTGGCGATGCCGCGCAGCTCGTGGAAACCGCCCATAGCTTCAAGGGAAGCAGCAGTAACATGGGCGCCGTTCGCCTGGCTGAGTTGTGCGGTGACCTTGAACGGCGTGCCAAGCAAGAAAGCCCCGAAGTCATTGGGAATCTGGTGGAGAAAATTGAGGCTGAATTCGCCATCGTCCGAGTGCTTTACGGGGCGGAAAAGCAACGCTCTCTGGCTGGGCTATCCAGCCACTCGACGTTTTAAACATTATTCTGGCAATTTTGGCCCGACACTTGCACGTATACCGATCAACTGTACCTACGATCCCAGTGCAGCGGAGACCGTTTTATGCCCGTTACCCCCAATTCACTTCTTCAGGCCAGCCCGGCGGCCAAGACTCCCGCCGCTTCCGCCAATACCCCGGCGGTGGCTGCCGAGCCAGGGGACAAGGCGTCCAGCTTTGCTGAGGTTTACGCCAAACAGGGTCAGGACACACCTGTTGTGGTCGCTGATAAATCGGCCAAGCCGACGACTGACAATGCGCCGCAAGACACCGCCAAGCCTGGCGCCAGCACCGATACGGCTGCCGTCGTGGAACCTGCGGTTGCCGATAGCGGCAATTCCTTGCCCGCCGATAAACCGGCGCCGACAGATGACACGACGGCCAGCGATGACCCACTGCTGACAATTGATACGCCGGTAGCCGATGTTCCACCGGCAGATCCGACCCTCGATCCGGCCCTCGATCCTGTCTTGATGCAAGCCGTGCAGCCGTTGGTGACTGTGCCGGTAACGCCGGCACCTGCACCGGTTGTGGCGAGCCTTGCGCCGAAAGTTGAAGCGCCGGTGGCTGCAGCCGTCGTTGCCGCTCCCGCGCAAGTGGCCGCTCCTCTCGCTGACAGCGGGTTCGATCCTGAAGCCGATCCACTTGATGCGCTGCCAGCCGTGCGTCTGGCCATGGAGCAAAGTGGTCACGTGTCCGCTTCCAGCCAGGCCCAGCCAAAAGCTTCCCAGGCCCAAGTCCAGGCCAACAGCGAGCCGACGTCGGCGCAGAATTTTGCCGCCGGCATGGCGAGCATGCTCGACCTGCAAGTCGATAAAGACAGCACCAGCCAAGGCGGCGAGAAAGCCTTCAGCGGTCTCATCGACGATGGCCTGAAAGACCTGACCTCCGCCAGCAGCGATACCCGTGTCGACGACTTCGCCAACCGTCTGGCGGCATTGACTCAGGCAGCCACACCCAAGACCGCCAACGCGTTGCCGGTGAATCAGCCGATCGCCATGCATCAAAGTGGCTGGACCGAAGAAGTGGTCAACCGGGTCATGTACCTCTCCAGCGCCAATCTCAAGGCGGCGGACATTCAGTTGCAACCGGCCGAACTGGGTCGCCTGGATATTCGGGTGAACATGGTTCCGGACCAGCAGACCCAAGTCACCTTCATGAGCGCCCATCCAAGCGTTCGCGAAGCGCTGGACAGCCAAATGCATCGCCTGCGTGACATGTTCTCGCAACAGGGCATGGGGCAGGTCGACGTCAACGTGTCCGATCAGTCCCGTGGCTGGCAGGGGCAGGGTCAAGAGCAGGCTCAGCAGGGGCAGGGTGGACGCACCAGCGCCAGTGGTGGTCGCGTTGATTCGATGGATGAGGAGCTTTCGGCTTCCATCACTGAAGCCACCGCCGAAACCAGCAGCGTGATCGGCTCAAGCGCGGTCGACTACTACGCCTGATCAAACGCAACAAAAACCTGTGGGAGCAGGCTTGCCCGCGATGAGGGTCTGACAGTCAAAATCTTCATTGACTGTCACACCGCTATCGCGCGCAAGCCCGCTCCCACAGTCGTTTAGGGTGGCTGAAGCTCCCGGCCCCAACTGCCTCCGACACTTCTGGCATAACACTTGCTCTTGCCTTGCCGTGCGACTGTGAAAACCCGAATAGTGACGGATTATTGGCATGGCGAAGAGCGAAGCAGCAGTAAAAGACCCCGCAACCAAAGGCAAGATCAAGCTGATCATTTTGATCGTGGTGGCCTTGCTGCTGGCGATCGGCATGTCCGTGGGGGCGACCTGGTTCTTCATGAATAGCGCCCAGAGCAAGCCTGTTGCCGCGGAACCCGCAGTGGTTGGCAAGCAGCCCGCGATCTTCGAACCCATGGCGCCGGCCTTCGTGGCCAACTACAACCAGAATGGCCGTCAGCGCTACATGCAGGTGAGCATCACCATGCAGGGGCGCAATCAGGCCGACCTGGAAGCGCTCAAGGTGCACATGCCGGTGATCCGCAACAATCTGGTCATGCTGTTCTCCGGTCAGGATTTCGCCACGCTGGCAACGCCGGTTGGCCAGGAAATGTTGCGCCAGAAGGCTACGGCCAGCGTGCAGGAAGTGGCGCAGAAAGAGCTCGGCAAAGTGGTTATCGAACAGTTGCTTTTCACTAATTTCGTACTGCAGTAGGAACACGACATGGCCGTGCAGGACCTGCTGTCCCAGGATGAGATCGATGCGCTGTTGCATGGCGTCGACGATGGTCTGGTACAGACCGATAACGTTGCTGAACCCGGCAGCGTCAAAAGCTACGACCTGACCAGCCAGGATCGCATCGTCCGCGGACGCATGCCGACCCTGGAAATGATCAACGAGCGTTTTGCCCGTTACACCCGCATCAGCATGTTCAACATGCTGCGCCGCTCGGCGGACGTTGCCGTCGGCGGTGTGCAGGTCATGAAGTTTGGCGAATACGTGCACTCGCTGTACGTACCGACCAGCCTCAACCTGGTCAAGATCAAGCCGTTGCGCGGTACCGCGCTGTTCATCCTCGACGCCAAGCTGGTGTTCAAGCTGGTGGACAACTTCTTCGGTGGCGACGGCCGTCACGCCAAGATCGAGGGGCGTGAATTCACCCCGACCGAACTGCGTGTGGTGCGCATGGTGCTGGAGCAGGCCTTCGTCGATTTGAAGGAAGCCTGGCAGGCGATCATGGAAGTGAACTTCGAGTACATCAACTCGGAAGTGAACCCGGCCATGGCCAACATCGTCGGCCCGAGCGAAGCGGTAGTGGTGTCCACGTTCCACATCGAACTCGATGGCGGTGGCGGCGACCTGCACGTCACCATGCCGTACTCGATGATCGAGCCGGTGCGTGAAATGCTCGACGCCGGTTTCCAGTCCGACCTCGACGATCAGGACGAGCGCTGGGTCAATGCCTTGCGTCAGGACGTGCTGGATGTCGACGTGCCGATCAGCGCCACGGTTGCCCGTCGCCAGTTGCGCTTGCGCGACATCCTGCACATGCAGCCGGGGGACGTTATCCCGGTCGAGATGCCGGAAGACATGATCATGCGCGCCAATGGCGTGCCGGCCTTCAAGGTCAAGATGGGCTCGCACAAAGGCAACCTCGCGTTGCAAGTGATCGAGCCGATCGAGCGCCGCTGACCGGCGCTCCACTTCCCTATTAATTGACTGCTCTTGATTGAATAGTTGCCCGCCGAGGACAAATGATGAACGACGATATGAACGCCCAGGACGACCAGGCGCTGGCTGATGAGTGGGCTGCGGCCCTGGAAGAAACCGGTGACGCCGGTCAGGACGATATCGACGCCTTGCTGGCTGCCGATACCGCTGGCTCGTCGTCCAACCGTGTGCCGATGGAAGAGTTCGGCGGTGTGGCGAAAAGCAACGACCCGGTCAGCCTGGAAGGTCCGAACCTGGACGTGATCCTGGATATCCCGGTATCGATTTCCATGGAAGTGGGCAGCACCGATATCAACATTCGTAACCTGCTGCAACTCAACCAGGGTTCGGTGATCGAGCTGGATCGTCTGGCCGGCGAGCCGCTGGACGTGCTGGTCAACGGCACATTGATCGCTCATGGCGAAGTGGTTGTGGTCAACGAGAAGTTCGGCATCCGCCTGACCGACGTGATCAGCCCAAGCGAACGCATCAAGAAGCTGCGCTAAGTGAAAAAGGTCCTGGGTTCTTTGCTGGTATTCGCGCTGGCGTTGCCGTTCAGCGTGCTGGCTGCCGAACCGGTAACGACCGCGACGGTGGCCGCAGCGCCCGCCGTCAGCAACGGTGTGGCCGGGCAATTGACACAGTTGGTGTTCGGCTTGCTGTTGGTGCTGGGGTTGATCTTCTTCCTCGCCTGGCTGCTGCGCCGGGTCCAGCAGGCCGGGCCGGCCGGTAAAGGGCAGGTGATCGAGTTGATCGGTTCCCGTGCGCTGGGCCCGCGCGACCGTTTGATGCTGGTGCAAGTCGGTAACGAACAGATTCTGCTCGGCCTCAGCCCTGGCACCATCACTGCGCTGCATGTGCTCAAGGAGCCGGTGCAAGTGCCGGGCGGGACTGAGAAAGCGACCCCCGAGTTTGCCCAGCATCTGTTGAAGATGCTCGGCAAGGATCAGAAGGATAAGAAGTAATGGGTGCGTTACGCATCGTCTTGACGCTGGCCCTGATGCTGGCTGCACCGCTGGCGTTCGCCGCCGATCCGTTGTCGATCCCGGCGATCACCCTGGGCACCAACGCCAATGGCGCTCAGGAATATTCGGTCAGCCTGCAAATCCTGCTGATCATGACGGCGCTGAGTTTCATCCCGGCGTTCGTCATGCTGATGACCAGTTTCACCCGGATCATCATCGTCTTCTCGATTCTGCGTCAGGCCCTGGGCCTGCAACAGACACCGTCGAACCAGATTCTCACGGGCATGGCGTTGTTTCTGACGATGTTCATCATGGCGCCCGTCTTTGATCGGGTGAACCAGGACGCCTTGCAACCGTATCTGGCGGAAAAACTCACCGCTCAGGACGCCGTCACCAGGGCCCAGGTGCCAATCAAGGATTTCATGCTGGCCCAGACGCGCAGCAGTGATCTTGAACTGTTCATGCGCCTGTCCAAGCGTACCGATATCGCCTCGCCGGATCAGGCGCCGCTGACCATTCTGGTGCCGGCGTTTGTCACGTCCGAGCTGAAAACCGCGTTCCAGATCGGCTTCATGATCTTCATTCCGTTCCTGATCATCGACTTGGTCGTGGCCAGTGTGTTGATGGCGATGGGGATGATGATGCTCTCGCCGCTGATTATTTCCCTGCCGTTCAAAATCATGTTGTTCGTGCTGGTGGATGGCTGGGCGTTGATCATCGGTACGTTGGCGAGCAGCTTCGGCGGTGTATCGCCATGACGCCGGAAGTCGCGGTAGACATCTTTCGCGAAGCGCTGTGGCTGACCACCATGATGGTTGCCGTGCTGGTGATTCCCAGCCTGCTGGTCGGCCTGTTGGTGGCGATGTTCCAGGCCGCGACGCAGATCAACGAACAGACCCTGAGCTTCCTGCCGCGCCTGTTGGTCATGCTGGTGACGCTGATCGTTGCCGGTCCGTGGCTGGTGCAGACGTTCATGGAATACATCCTGCAGCTGTACGGCAGTATTCCTCAGGTCATTGGCTGAACCATGCCCTCGTTGTTGCAGCTGACCGACATCCAGATCAGTACCTGGGTGGCGACTTTCATGTTGCCGCTGTTTCGCATCGGGTCGTTGCTGATGGTCATGCCGGTGTTCGGTACGACGCTGGTGCCCAAGCGAGTGCGTTTGTACTTCGCGCTGGCAATCACCGTGGTGATTGCGCCGGGCCTGCCACCGATGCCGCCGGTCAATGCGCTGGACCTGAGCGGGTTGCTGCTGATTGCCGAGCAGATCCTGATTGGCGCGGTGCTGGGCTTTTCCTTGCAGTTGTTTTTCCAGGCCTTCGTGATCGCCGGGCAGATCGTCTCGATTCAAATGGGCATGGGTTTCGCGTCGATGGTCGACCCCACCAACGGCGTTTCGGTGGCGGTGATCGGGCAGTTCTTCACCATGCTGGTCACGCTGCTGTTCCTGTCGATGAACGGGCATCTGGTGGTCTTCGAAATTCTCTCGGAAAGCTTCACCGCGCTGCCGGTCGGTAGCGGGTTGATGGTCAATCATTTCTGGGAGCTGGCCGGCAAGCTTGGCTGGGTCCTGGGTGCCGCGTTGTTGCTGGTGCTGCCGGCGATTACGGCGCTGCTGGTGGTCAACATCGCGTTTGGCGTGATGACCCGGGCTGCGCCGCAGCTCAACATTTTCTCTATCGGTTTCCCGCTGACGCTGGTGCTCGGGCTGTTCATTGTCTGGGTCGGGCTGGCGGACATCATCAATCAGTATCAACCGCTGGCCAGCGAGGCCTTGCAGTTTTTACGCGAACTGGCACGGGCGCGCTGAGTCATGGCTGAGAGCGAAAGCGGTCAGGACAAAACAGAAGACCCCACGGAGAAACGCAAAAAGGACTCCCGGGACAAGGGTGAAATTGCGCGCTCCAAGGAGCTCAATACCCTGGCGATCATGCTCGCCGGCGCGGGCGGATTGCTGATTTTCGGCGGTGCCCTGGCGCAGGAGATGATGGAATTGATGCGGATGAACTTCACGCTGTCGCGGGAAGTCATTCTGGATCAGCGCAACATGGGGACCTTCCTGCTGCATTCAGGGCAGATTGCCCTGGTCGCGATTCAACCCGTGATGATCACCTTGTTGCTGGCTGCTTTGATTGGCCCGATTTCCCTGGGTGGCTGGTTGTTTGCGGCAGGCTCGATGGCACCGAAATTCAGTCGAATGAACCCCGGTGCGGGCCTCAAGCGAATGTTTTCGGCCAAGGCTATCGTCGAGCTGCTCAAGGCGCTGGCGAAGTTTTTGATCGTGCTGTTCGTGGCGCTGGCGGTGTTGTCTTCCGACATCGACGACCTGATGCGTATCGCGCACGAACCGCTGGAGATGGCGATCATTCACAGTCTGCAAGTCGTCGGCTGGAGCACGTTGTGGATGGCCTGTGGGCTGATCATCATCGCCGCTGTCGACGTGCCGGTGCAGTTGTGGGAAAGCCACAATAAACTGCTGATGACCAAGCAGGAGGTGCGCGACGAACACAAGGATCAGGAAGGGCGGCCGGAGGTCAAGCAGCGCATTCGCCAGTTGCAGCGCGAGATGTCGCAGCGCCGGATGATGGCAGCCATTCCCGAGGCCGATGTGGTTATCACCAACCCGACCCACTACGCCGTCGCGCTCAAGTACGACCCGGACAAAGGCAGCGCGCCGGTGCTACTGGCCAAGGGTACTGATTTCCTGGCCTTGAAGATCCGTGAAATCGCCGTGGCCAACGAGGTGCTGCTGCTCGAATCGCCAGCCCTGGCGCGTTCGATCTATCACTCCACCGAGCTTGAGCAGGAAATTCCCGGCGGGCTGTACCTGGCGGTCGCTCAGGTCCTGGCCTACGTCTACCAGATCCGCCAGCACCGTGCGGGCAAGGGCAAGCCGCCGGAGCCGCTCAAGGATGATCTGCCGATTCCACCGGATCTGCGCCGCGATTCCTGATCCCTACGCCTGTAGCAGCTGCCGAGCTTGCGAGGCTGCGTCCGGCTCGGTCCGCGCTCGGGCGAAGCAGTCGTAAGGCTTTGCGAGGACTCCGTCCTCGGACGCAGCCTCGCAGGCTCGGCAGCTGCTACAAACCCTAATAAACCCCTCTATTTACGACCTTTGCAAAAGTTGGAAGGCTTCTTGCAATAGCCGCCCTGCGCCTGCTTCAGGCGTCAAAAGTTTGCTTTAAAGGAACGGGGAAAACCGGTGGATCGCTCTCAGTTACTCAACAGTGCCCGCACAAACGTTGCCGACTTAAGTCGGGGCAATCTGGGCGTGCCGTTGCTGCTGCTGGTCATGCTGGCCATGATGATGCTGCCGGTGCCGCCGTTCCTGCTGGACGTGTTCTTCACGTTCAACATTGCGCTGTCCATCGTCGTGTTGCTGGTCTGCGTTTACGCGCTGCGGCCGCTGGATTTTGCGGTGTTCCCGACCATTCTGCTGGTGGCGACGCTGTTGCGGCTGGCGCTGAACGTGGCCTCGACGCGAGTGGTGATGCTCCACGGCCAGGACGGTCATGCTGCCGCCGGTAAGGTGATCCAGGCCTTCGGTGAGGTGGTGATCGGCGGTAACTACGTGGTCGGTATCGTAGTGTTCGCGATTTTGATGATCATCAACTTCGTCGTGGTGACCAAGGGCGCCGGGCGGATTTCCGAGGTGAGCGCGCGATTCACCCTCGATGCGATGCCCGGCAAACAAATGGCTATCGACGCCGACCTCAATGCCGGCCTGATCGATCAGAACCAGGCCAAGCTGCGCCGGATGGAAGTCGCTCAGGAAGCCGAGTTCTACGGTTCCATGGACGGTGCCAGTAAGTTCGTGCGCGGTGACGCCATCGCCGGCCTGCTGATTCTGTTCATCAACCTGATCGGCGGCATGGCGGTTGGTATCTTCCAGCACAACATGTCATTTGCCGACGCAGGCAAGGTTTACGCGCTGCTGACCATTGGTGACGGTTTGGTGGCGCAATTGCCATCACTGCTGTTGTCCACCGCTGCAGCGATCATGGTGACCCGTGCTTCCGGTTCGGAAGACATGGGCAAGCAAATCAACCGCCAGATGTTCGCCTCGCCCAAAGCGTTGGCGGTGGCCGCTGGCTTGATGGCAGTGATGGGCCTGGTGCCCGGCATGCCGCACTTCTCGTTCTTGAGCATGGCCGCCGTCGCCGCCGGTGGTGCCTACCTGTTCTGGAAAAAACAGAACGTGGTCAAGGTTCAGGCGCTGCAAGAGGTCAAGCGTCAGCAGGAACTGCTGCCTTCGCCGGCCCGCGCCATGGAAACCAAAGAGCTTGGCTGGGATGACGTCACCCCAATCGACATGATTGGCCTTGAAGTCGGCTACCGCTTGATCCCGCTGGTGGACCGCAATCAGGGTGGTCAGTTGCTGGCGCGGATCAAGGGCGTACGCAAGAAGCTGTCCCAGGACCTGGGCTTCCTGATGCCGACCGTGCATATCCGTGACAACCTCGATCTGGCGCCGAGTGCCTATCGCCTGACGTTGATGGGGGTGATCCTGGCCGAGGCGGAGATTTATCCGGATCGCGAACTGGCGATCAACCCGGGGCAGGTTTACGGCACGCTTAATGGCATAACTGCCAAAGATCCGGCATTTGGCCTGGAGGCGGTCTGGATCGAAATCAGCCAGCGGGCCCAGGCGCAATCGCTCGGGTACACCGTGGTCGATGCCAGTACGGTCGTGGCAACCCACTTGAACCAGATTCTGTACAAGCACTCCAGCGAACTGATCGGTCACGAAGAAGTCCAGCAACTGATGCAGTTGCTGGCCAAAAGCTCGCCTAAACTGGCCGAGGAATTGGTGCCGGGCGTGGTTTCGCTGTCGCAACTGCTCAAGGTGTTGCAGGCGCTGCTGGCCGAACAGGTGCCCGTGCGCGATATTCGCAGCATCGCCGAAGCGATCGCCAACAATGCGGCGAAGAGTCAAGATACTGCCGCATTGGTGGCCGCAGTGCGCGTCGGCGTATCGCGCGCAATCGTGCAAAGCATTGTAGGCACTGACTCCGAGCTACCAGTGATCACTCTGGAGCCAAGGTTGGAACAGATATTGCTCAATAGTCTTCAGAAGGCAGGACAAGGCTCGGAAGAGGGTGTTCTGCTGGAGCCAAGCATGGCGGAGAAGCTGCAGCGCTCGTTGATCGATGCGGCGCAGCGTCAGGAAATGCAAGGTCAACCGGTGATTCTGCTGGTGGCCGGTCCGGTTCGCGCAATGTTGTCGCGATTTGGCCGACTGGCAGTCCCGGGTTTGCATGTGTTGGCTTATCAGGAAATCCCTGACAACAAGCAAGTGACCATCGTTGCGACAGTAGGGCCCAACGGCTGAGGTAGTGGTTTATGCAAGTTAAGCGTTTTTTCGCCGCCGATATGCGTCAGGCCATGAAACTGGTTCGTGATGAGCTGGGCGCCGATGCAGCCATTATTGGCAATCGCCGGATCGCCGGTGGTGTCGAGCTGACGGCTGCCCTGGATTACAAGTTGTCGGCGCTGGCCCCGCGTGTTCCGAACATGGAACTCGAGGATGAGCTGCGCAAGACCCAGTCGCGGATCGTCACCGCCCAGGCCGAACTGAGCCTGCGTGGCGATGGCGAAACTGACGGCGACAAGACCACCAATCGCCAGCTGTTCGCCGGTCTGCCGCTGACCGCCGCCGAGCCGCTGATCGAGCCGACCTACGCCGAGCCGCGTCGCGCTGCGCCAGCACCGGCACCTGCCGCGGGCGGCGTGGATCCGCGTGCGTTCGACTCGATGCGTTTCGAACTCAACAGCCTGCGCGAACTGATGGAAGTGCAGCTCGGCTCGCTGGCCTGGAATCAACTGCAAGGCAGCCGTCCGGCCCAGGCCAATCTGTGGCGTCGCCTGCAACGCATCGGCTTGTCCGGCCCGTTGTCCCGCGATTTGCTGGCGATGGTTCCCGACATCGATGAGCCCCGTCAGGCCTGGCGCATGTTGCTGGCGCACCTGGCGCGGATGATTGCCACGCCGGAAGTCGAACCACTGGAAGAGGGCGGTGTGATTGCCATGGTCGGTCCTGCCGGCATGGGCAAGACCACCACGCTGGCCAAGCTCGCGGCCCGTTACGTGCTCAAGTATGGCGCGCAGAACATCGCGCTGGTGAGCATGGACAGCTTCCGCATCGGTGCCCAGGAACAACTCAAGACGTTGGGGCGTATCCTCAATGTGTCGGTAACCCACGTCGATCCGGGCCAGTCCCTGGTTCAGGCACTGGAGCCGCTGCTGCGCAAACGCGTCGTGCTGATCGATACCGCGGGCCTTCAGGCCAGCGATCCGGCACTGCGCATGCAGCTTGAAAGCCTGGCCGGACGTGGCATCAAATCAAAAAATTATCTGGTATTGGCAACCACCAGCCAGAAACAGGTTCTAACAGCCGCTTATCACAGTTACAAGCGCTGCGGGCTCGCTGGCTGCATCCTGACTAAACTGGATGAAACGGCAAGTCTGGGCGAGGTGTTAAGCCTGGCGATCAGTCATGAGTTACCGGTGGCCTACCTGACTGACGGTCCGCGGATTCCGGATGATTTGCATCTGCCGCGTCGTCATCAATTGGTCAGCCGTGCCGTCAGCGTACAAATGCAGGAAGAACCCAGCGAAGAAGCCATGGCTGACATGTTCGCTGATATTTACCACAGCCCGACCAAGCAGGTTGGCTAAGGTAGTAATGAACAGTTTTTGTACCTACATCGATGGTCTGCCATGCATTGTTCCAATTGCGAACGCGCAGCCAGTAATGTGGCCTCCGTCTATGCAAGACAAGGTAAAGAAATAACATGGGCAGCATGCATCCCGTACAGGTGATCGCGGTGACCGGCGGCAAGGGTGGCGTCGGCAAGACTAACGTGTCAGTGAATTTGTCGCTGGCCCTGGCTGAGCTCGGCCGTCGCGTCATGCTGTTGGACGCTGACCTGGGCCTGGCGAACGTTGACGTCCTGCTGGGACTGACACCCAAACGTACCCTGGCCGACGTGATCGAAGGCCGCTGCGAGCTGCGCGACGTTCTGTTGCAAGGGCCGGGCGGTATTCGAATCGTTCCGGCGGCGTCCGGTACACAGAGCATGGTTCACTTGAGCCCGGCGCAACACGCCGGCCTGATCCAGGCGTTCAGTGATATTGGCGACAACCTCGACGTACTGGTCATCGACACCGCTGCAGGTATTGGTGACTCGGTAGTCAGTTTTGTTCGCGCGGCCCAGGAAGTATTGCTGGTGGTCTGCGATGAGCCCACCTCGATCACTGACGCCTACGCGCTGATCAAATTGCTCAACCGCGATTACGGCATGAACCGCTTCCGTGTCCTGGCCAACATGGCCCAGAGTCCGCAAGAAGGTCGCAACCTGTTCGCCAAGTTGACCAAAGTCACCGATCGCTTCCTCGACGTCGCCCTGCAATACGTCGGCGCGGTGCCTTACGACGAAAGTGTGCGCAAGGCCGTGCAGAAACAGCGCGCCGTGTACGAAGCCTTCCCGCGTTCCAAGTGTGCCCTGGCGTTCAAGGCCATCGCTCAGAAGGTCGATACCTGGCCGTTGCCTGCCAACCCGCGTGGGCACCTGGAGTTTTTCGTCGAGCGCCTCGTGCAACAGACCGCAGGACCCGTCCTATGACAGCCAGTGGCTACAACCTCTACAAGAAGTCGGCGCGTGACGCGCAGTACGAGCTGATCGAGCGTTACGCGCCACTGGTCAAACGCATTGCTTACCATTTGCTGGCGCGTCTGCCAGCCAGTGTGCAGGTTGAAGATTTGATTCAGGCCGGGATGATCGGCCTGCTGGAAGTATCGACCAAATACGACGCCAGCAAAGGCGCGAGTTTCGAGACGTACGCGGGCATACGAATCCGCGGCGCAATGCTCGATGAAGTGCGCAAGGGGGACTGGGCGCCACGTTCGGTCCACCGAAATACCCGCATGGTCAGTGACGCAATTCGCTCTATTGAAGCTAAAACCGGCCGTGACGCTAAAGATCACGAGGTTGCGGCCGAACTCCAATTGAGTCTCGACGATTATTACGGGATTTTGAACGACACCCTGGGCAGCCGCCTATTCAGTTTCGACGATCTGTTGCAAGACGGCGAACACGAAGGGCTGCACGAGGATGGCGCGAGTGCTCATCTCGAACCGTCACGCGATCTGGAAGATGAACGCTTCCAGGCGGCGCTGGCGGACGCGATTGCCAATTTGCCGGAGCGCGAGCGACTGGTGTTGGCGCTGTACTACGACGAAGAGTTGAATCTCAAGGAAATCGGTGAGGTCCTGGGGGTCAGCGAATCGCGGGTCAGCCAGTTACACAGCCAGTGCGCGGCCCGCTTGCGGGGGCGTTTGGGGGAGTGGCGAGCGCGCTGAAGGCAGTGTGG